>CALRNG020000211.1:0-6537 GCA_943369495.1 Rhizobium sp. Q54 | reverse complement strand
CCGCGACAAGGTGCTGGCCGGCCAGCACCTGGATAAGTCCGACTATGTGCGTTGGCAGAAAATCCTGTTCGACAAGGGCTGGATTGTCGGTCATTGGCCGCGCCAATATGGCGGCCAGGACTGGACGCCGTTGCAACGCGCCATCTTTGATGATGAAACCAGCAAGGCGGGGGCGCCCTGGCTGACGCCGTTCGGCGTCTGTTATGCCGGGCCGGTTATCTACACATTCGGCAGTCAGGCACAGAAGGACAGGTTCCTGCCCGGCATCCGCAGCACCGATACATGGTGGTGCCAGGGCTATTCCGAACCGGGTGCCGGGTCAGACCTGGCCAATATCAAGACCCGCGCCGTGCGCGACGGCGACCATTATGTCATCAGCGGCCAGAAGACCTGGACCACCATGGCACAATGGGCCGACATGATGTTCGCCCTGGTCCGCACCAGCAGTGACGGCAAGCCGCAGAACGGCATTTCCTTCCTGCTGATCGACATGAATTCGCCGGGCATCACGGTCCGGCCCATCATCAGCATCGATAAATGCCACCACCTGAACGAGGTGTTTCTGGACGATGTCCGGGTGCCCGTTGAAAATCTGGTGGGGGAGGACGGGCGCGGCTGGACCTATGCCAAGTTCCTGCTGAACAACGAGCGTCTGCTGGGGGCGGAGGTGGGGAAATCCACCCGCTTGCTGCATCAGTTACGCCAGACCCTGGCCGATATCCGCGATGGCGGCCGCCCCCTGACGGATGATCCGCACTGGCGCCGCCGGCTGGGCGAACTGCGCGCCCGCCTTCTGGCGCTGGAGGCGGTGTGTAACGAATATCTGGCCGCGGCCGAAGCCGGGTCGACGCCGGGGCTGGAAGTATCTGCGCTGAAGATCATGGGATCGGAGCTGATCCAGGGCATTACAGGCGCCATGGTCGACGCCCTGGCCGTCAAGGGGCTGGTCTATCAGACGGACGCACTGGAACTGGGCTGGCAGGCGCCACTGGTCGGCGTGCCGGGGGCGCCCGGTATGATCCGCGAACATCTGCATGACCGCGCCACGACCATTTATGGCGGCGCCAACGAGATACAGCGCAACATCCTGGCAAAGGCCGTCCTTGGCCTCTAGGGAGCATCATGTCGGCATTCACCCAAGAAGACCGCAGCCTGCTGGCCGACAGCCTCAACCGCTTCGTGGATGAGGCCTATGGCGGGGAACGGCGGTTCGCGATCCTGAAATCAGATGATGGGTTCGGTCGCCAGGAATGGGCCACCTATGCAGAGCTGGGCTGGCTGGGTGTCGCCATTGCGGAGGCGCATGGCGGTTCTGGCGGCGGGCTGGCGGAACTGGCGGTTCTGATGCGGGCCGCCGGGCGCGGACTGCTGATGGAACCGCTGCTGCCGACCCTGATCCAGGCGGCGGGCGCGCTTTCCCATGGCGGCAGTGCGGAACAACGGGACCTTTGGCTGCCCGCCATCGCCGAAGGCCGCGCCATCATCGCCTTTGCGCAGGATGATGCCGCCCAGGACACGGGCCCCGTGACCGCCACCGTCGATGGCGATGGCTACATCCTGTCGGGACAGCGGGGCTTCGTGCTTTATGGCGCGGGCGCCGACCGTATCATCGTGAAGGCCGATCTGGCGGGCGATACGGCCCTGTTCCTGATAAGCCCCGACGCACAAGGTGTCAGTCTGGCGCAGGCCCGCAGCATCGATGATCGCCCCGTCTCTGATCTGTCGCTGGACAAGGTCAGGGTCACGACGGGCGACCGGCTGCCCGGCGGCAATGCGGGCCTGCTGGACCGCCTGAACCAGATGGCGGCACTTGCCGTCAGCGCCGAGGCGGTCGGGGCCATGGAAATGGCGAACCGCCTGACCCTGGACTATCTGAAAACCCGGACCCAGTTCGGGACAACCATCGGCAGCTTCCAGGTACCCCAGCACCGGATGGTGGACATGACGCTGGCCGCCCAGGAAGCCGCCGCCATCACCTGGGCCGCCATCGGTGCCGCCAGCATCAACGCCCCTGAAACCCCGCTCCTGACCGCCGCCGCCAAGGCACGCAGTGCCGCCGCCGCCCGCCTGATCGGGGAGCAATCCATACAATTGCATGGTGGGATCGGCATGACAGAAGAGTATGTTATCGGGCATTACTATCGGCGCCTGATGCTGCTGGAGACCCTTTTCGGGGGGGCCGGCTGGCATCTGGACCGGTTGGGCGGCTGGACCGCCGCCGGCTTCGATGGAGGGCAAGCCTGATGGTGTCGAACCTGAACCCGGCGCAGGATACATGGACCGCGCAGCCCCTGGCGGTCCTGGCCCGGCACCATGCCGAGCGTGCGCCGGACACGGTCGCCTTCCTGAACCAGGATCAGCATCCCGGCACCTATGCAGCTTTGCTGGGCGATGCCGAGGCGCTGGCCGTCGGGCTCTGGGACCTGGGTCTGCGGCCGGGCGATGTCATCAGCTTCCAGTTGCCCAACTGGATGGAGGCAGTGCTGGTGGATATGGCGGCCGGCCTGCTGGGCCTGGTCTGCAACCCCATCGTTCCCATCTATCGCGGGGCGGAGGTGGGGTTGATCCTGGCCGACTGCAAAAGCCGGCTGATCTTCATCACCGACACCTATCGCGGCTTCGACTATACCGCCATGCTGGCCGGGCTTCGCCCCACTCTGCCCGCGTTGCGCCATGTGGTGCATGTCCGGGCACCGGGTGCCGCCCTGACTCTGGAGGCGCTGATCCTGGCGGGTCGGGGCCGGCGCATCGATTGGCCGACAGTTTCCCCCGATGCGTTGAAGCTGGTCATGTACACATCGGGCACCACGGGCCGGCCCAAGGCCGTAATGCATAATCACCGGTCCATCGCCCGTGTCTCCCATATCTATATGGGCTATTGGGGGCTGGAACCCGGCGATCTGATGCTGATGCCGTCGCCTGTCACGCATATCACCGGCTATTCCAACGGCGTCGAACTGCCCTTCACGGATGGTACCCGCACCCTGTTCATGGAACGCTGGAACGCGGATGAGGCGGTGGCGCTGATCGACCGGCATGGGGTGAACATCACCATCGGGGCCACACCGTTCCTCCAGGAACTGCTGGAAGCGGCAGAACGGGCGGGTTCGCGCCTGCCATCGCTGAAGATCTTCGCCTGTGGTGGGGCGGCGGTTCCACCCGACCTGATCCGCCGGGCCAATGCCCTGTTCGCCAAGGGCCGCGCCTTCCGCGTCTATGGCAGTACCGAGGCCCCGTTGATCACCCAGGGCTGCATGGGTGACGACGAGTTGGAGATGGCGGCCACCACCGATGGCAAGGTCATCGATTATGACATCCGCATCGTGGATGATGCCGGAACGGCGCTGGACCGCAGCCAGGATGGTGAAATCCTGGTGCGTGGGCCATCGCTGTTCATGGGCTATGCCGATGCCGAGCAGACGCGGGAGGCGATGGATGCCGACGGTTATTTCCGAACCGGCGATATCGGTCACCTGACGGATGCCGGGGCCATCGTTATCACGGGCCGCAAGAAGGATCTGATCATCCGGGGCGGGGAAAACCTGTCCGCCAAGGATATCGAAGATGTGCTGCACCGCCATCCCGCCGTGATGGAGGTGGCCGCCATCTCCATGCCGCATGCACGGCTGGGCGAGACGGTGTGCGTCTATGTGGTGCCGCAGCCGGGTTCCGAGCCCGACCTGGACAGTATCACCCGGCATGTGGCGGCGGCCGGTCTGGCCAAGCAGAAATTCCCTGAACGGGTGGAGTTGGTGACCGACCTGCCCCGCACGGCATCGGGCAAGGTGCGCAAGGATATCCTGCGCCAACGGATCGCGGCACAGATCGCACAGGAACAGGGAGGCGAGAATGGCAAGGCTTGAGGGCAAGGTGGCCCTGGTCACCGGCGGCACCGCCGGCATCGGTGCCGGTGCCGTGCGGCGTCTGTCCGCAGATGGGGCCCAGGTCATATTCACGGGTTCCAACGCCGCCGCCGCCGAAGCGGTAAGCCAGGAGACGGGGGCCCATTTCCACGCCCATGATGTGACGGACGAGGCCGCTTGGCCCGCCCTGATGCAGACGATTGCCGACCGGTTCGGACGGCTGGACATCGCCTTTGCCAATGCCGGGATTGAACATGGCGATGGCAGTATCGAGACAATTGGCCTTGCTGCCTGGAACCGCATCATGTCCGTCAATGTGACGGGCACCATGCTGACCTGTCAGCATGCGATTGCCGCGATGAAGGCCAATCCCGGCGGGTCTGGCGGCTCTATCATCATTAATTCCTCGATCAACGGTCTGGTCGGCCTGCCCGCCAACATCGCCTATACAACCTCCAAGGGGGCCGTCCGCCTGCTGGCCAAGTCAGTGGCGGTGCATTGCGCGCGGACCAGGACCAATATCCGCTGTAACTCCATCCATCCGGGCATCATTGACACGCCGATCATCCGGCGGGCCGTGGCCGACACACCCGACCCTGACGCCTCGCTGGCCTATCTGGGCAATATCTCCCCCCTGGGCCGCTTGGGCCAGGTGGAGGAGGTGGCGGCCCTGGTCAGTTTCCTGGCCAGCGAGGAATCCTCGCTGATCAACGGCGCCGAACTGGTGGCCGATGGCGGCACCACCGCGGGGTTGGTCGGAGTGTAACAAGCGCGAAGTCCAACAAATCAAACAGGTTCAGGGAGGTTGCCGTGCCAGATGATCTTTCGTCACAGCCCAAACCCGGCGAGGCCCGCTGTCCCGGCACGTCGTGGAACGACCTGATGGACACAGACACGCACGCTGTGCCCGATTTCCTGCGTCGTGAAAATTACCAGTATATGGGCAGCGGGCCGTTGAAGGCCGAACGCTATACCAGCCCGGACTTCTTCCGGCGCGAGTTGGAAAAGATGTGGCCGCGCGTCTGGCAATTCGCAGCGCGCGAAGAGGACATCCCCCAGCCCGGTGATTTCGCCCTGTACGACAATGCCGGCCGTTCCTATCTGGTGACGCGACAGCCGGATGGTTCCATCCGCGCCTTTCACAATGTCTGCTTGCACCGGGGACGCAAGTTGAGGCTGGAAAGCGGGTCGGCGACAGAGTTCAAATGCCCCTTCCACGGCTTTGCCTGGAACAATGATGGCAGCCTGAAAAACATCCCCTGTCGCTGGGATTTCCCGCACCTGAAGGATGAAAACATGGCCCTGCCAGAAGCGCAGGTCGGGCGCTGGGCGGGCTATATCTTTATCCGGGAAGCTGGCGAAGGCCCCAGCCTGGAGGATTATCTGGCCCCCCTGCCCGACTTCTTCAAACGCTGGCGGCATGAGGAATGCACCACCGTCATCTGGGTGGGCAAGGTGGTGAACGCCAATTGGAAGGTGGTTGCAGAGGCCTTTATGGAGGCCTGGCATACCGTGGAAACGCACCCGCAGATCCTGCCTTTCACCGGCGATGCCAATACGCAGTACAGCACCTATGGCGACAATGTGAACGCCGCCCTGACGCCGTTTGCCGTGATGTCCCCGCACATCGATCCAACGGGCAAGGCCCAGCAATGGATCGTGGACGAGTTCTTGAAATACAATGGTCGCGCCGGTGGCACCGAAATGTCGGTGGACGTGCCCGATGGCATGACGGCGCGGCGCGCCATGGCCGCCGCCAACCGGGAAAAGTATCAGGCGGACAGCGGCTATGATCACAGCCATGTGACCGATGCCGAACTGCTGGATGCCTTTGTTTACAACGTGTTCCCGAACTTCGCGCCCTGGGGCGGGTTCATGCCCAACATCGTCTATCGCTGGCGGCCCTGGCCGGATCAGGACAAGACGCTGATGGAAGTGCGCATCCTTGTCCGCCTGCCAGCCGACGCAGCCAAACCACCGCCGGTGGAGATGAATTTCCTGGGGGCCGACCAACCCTGGACCGACGCCAAGGAACTGGGTGTACTGGGCGATGTGTTCCAGCAGGACATGGAAAACCTGCCCTTCGTTCAGGAAGGCCTGAAAGCATCGAAGAATGGCGAGGTGCAGCTGGGCAACTATCAGGAAATCCGGGTGCGGCATCTGCATGCCACCCTGGATAAGTATCTGGCGGATTGACCGGCCACGCGCTGCCGACAGGCAGGCTGCGGGAGAAGACGATGCCCCACGATAGCCCCCCAATCCGTGAATGGTCGCTGGCCAGTGATCCAGATGCGGCTGTCTGCCCCTTTCGGGCAGCCGCCAAGCTGCATGACGGGCCGGATATCTTCTTCCTTCCCGGTGAAGCGCATGTGCGCGCCGCCGGGTTGGGGGGTAATTGGGTGGTCACACGCCACGCGCTGCAGGAGGAAATCCTGCTGGACCCGGCGCGGTTCTCCAGTCACCTGTCCATCGGCTTTTCCCGGTTGGTGGGGGATAGTTGGCCGCTGGTGCCGCTGGAACTGGACCCGCCCGAACATGCGCTGTACCGCAAGGTGCTGGCCCCCTGGTTCGGGCCGGGCAAGGCGCGGGAACTGTCAGGCGAAATCCGCCGTCTGGCGGTTGATCTGATCGAGGGGTTCCGCCGTCAGGGCCGTGTCGAGTTTGTCACCGGCTT
>CALRNG020000210.1:0-6562 GCA_943369495.1 Rhizobium sp. Q54 | reverse complement strand
GCCAGCAAGAAGAAGGGTGCGTCGGCTGACGGTCGAACGCGATGTGATGTCATTCATCCACTGTCTCCAGGAATGGCACGACCGGATGGCATGGACATGTCCGGCACCCTTGGGCTTGGCAAACGGTCGAAAGACGCCAAGCTTTTGTTTTACCTCATAGTTTCTCTTCAGGCGGCCACGCCTGAAGAGATCACCCTGCTAGAAACGTGCGCTGAGGCGGGTATAGAGGAAGGTGCCACGGATGTCATAGGTGTTGATATCGTAATTGGCGCCCTGGTTTGCCGAGGATGCGGGGGGCTGGACGTTGAAGATATTGTCCACGCCGAGGGTCAGATTGACCCCGATCGTTTCAAACTCATAGCCGAGTTGGACATCCTGATAGATGATCGCGGGGATATGTCCGCCATTGACAGGGTTGCCAAGCACTTCTGTGGTCTTGCCGATATAGCGCCCGCGCCAGCCGGCTTCCCACGGGCCATCGCTCCAGCGTACCGACCCTGTGCCCTTCCAGCGCGGATAGCTTTCGCGAAGAACGTCGGACCGGCCCGTGCGGTCATCGACAGTGATCGACCCGTCCTCATTGGTGATGAAATTCACATAATGGATCAGGCGTGCCGCATCGACGACGGCTTCGATGTTTCCGAACTCTGTCTCGAACAGTTGGCGAACCGTCAGATCAATTCCTTCGACTTCAATCCGGTTCAGATTGACCGGTCCATCTTGCAGGTTGGTGATCTCCCCGCTGGCAGCGCGGCTGACAAGCTCGCAGCGTTCACCGGTGTTGGCGCAATAGTTCAGAAGACGTTGCGACCCCAAGCTGCTGATCGCGTTGTCGATCTTGATCTTGTACCAGTCGGCGGTGACGGTGAGGCCGTCGACCATGTCCGGCGTCCAAGCCGTCCCGACGCTCCATGTATCGGCCGTTTCCGGCTGCAACATAACATTGCCGCCAACGGTGGACAGGATGCCTCCATTGTTGAAGTCGCGCTGATTATAGGTTGTCGGCACCCCGGCACAGCCGGGCCGCCCGGCACCACCGCCATTGCATGGATCGGTGGCCGGAAGGTTGGTCTGGCGGGCACCGGCATAGAGTTCGCTGATGCTGGGAGCCCGAAAGCCTTCAGAGAACGTGCTGCGGATCATCAAGTCGCTGATCGGACGGTAGGACAACCCAAGCTTCGTGGTCATCGTGTCGCCAAAAGTGCTGTAGTCGGAATAGCGGGCCGCCGCGCTGAGGTCCAGCGACTGCACCAGTGGCAGATCGGCGAGCAGCGGCACATTCAGTTCCAGATAGGATTCCCAAAGGTCATATTGGCCGCGGGTCGGATCACGCGGGGCCGACGTCGTGCGACGGAACGTCTGATACCGTGGGGTGGCCGAAACAATCGGATCGGGATCGTCGTAGCCCTCCTCCTTGCGATATTCCACACCTGCCGCCATGCCAAGGTCACCGGCGGGAAGACGGAACAGAGAGCCGCTGATGTTGAAGGCAGCCTGTTGTTGACGTGTCCCGTTCTCGTCGCGCGCATTATAGCGGATGTAGTCGATCATCGCCGGCGTGAGGGTTCCGAAGATGTTAATCGGCACACAGCCATTGGCCACACACCGATCGTTGGGCCCAATGGCCAACGCCAACTTGTCCTGGTCGATCTGGTTGCGCGAGGTGAAGGTGGCGTCGTTGCGGGCGTAGGAGTAGAAAAGGTCCCAGCGCCATTCCGTACCGAGTTCAAATTCGCCTTCCAGCCCGGCAGCGTAACGCTGTGTCTCCACATTCTGCTCGTTGTACCGGAAATCCATTTCGACCAACTGCCGCTGAATGTCGAATGTGGAGCCGGAGAAGGCACGACCGAAAGGATTGAACGGGTGATTGGCCGGCATGCTCATGCCGTCGCTGCCCCGGATACGCGAAACAAGGGGCGAGAATTTCTGATCCGACAGGCGCTTGTTATATAAGCCCTCAACCTTCCCTCTTACTGTCGGCAGGAAATCCCACGTCAGCCGCCCGAACAGTCCGGTGCGCTCACTGGGGCCGACGGCATAGGTGCCCGTCTCCGCATTGACGGAATCAGCCGCTGTCCAAAGGCGGAAGTCCGATGGGCTGGAACCCGCAGCTCCGGCAATCTTGACCAGACGGTTGGTGCCCGTCGTCACGCCTGGAAGCCGATAATAGCCAAGCGGACCTGCGGCGGTCGGGCCAGCAAGGGAAATCGTGGTCAGCTTCCGATCCTCAATGAAAATCGGCTGCTGATCCACATAGGAGGCAGAGATCAAGAATGAGCCCTGACCAAAGACCCGTCCCAAAGTTGTCTCTGCACTCAGGCTGCGGGCATCGCCTCTCGAGGTGATGCCGCCCATCACCTTGGCCTCCGCCCCGTCAAAGGTCTTCTTGGTGTGGATATTGACCACGCCGGCAATCGCGTCGGAGCCATAGATGGCAGAGGCACCATCCTTCAGAATTTCCACACGGTCGACGATGCCCATCGGGATGGTATTGAGATCGACAAAATCCCGGAAGCCTCTTGTGCCGGCCCCATTGACCCAGCGGTTACCATCGACCAGAACCAGAACCCGGTTGGCGGTGCCGCCGGTGCCGAGATTACGCAGGTTGATGCTGCTGGACCCGTGCGAGACGCCTGCCGTTCCGTTTGAATTGAGGCTTGATCCGGCACCGGGCAGTTGTTGCAGCAACTGGCCGACGGAAAGGGGGGCTGCTGCGGCTATATCGGCGCTGGTCAGCGTCGTTATGGGGCCTACCGTGGTCGCATCGCGGCGCATGATTCGCGATCCCGTAACCACAATCTCCTCCAGGACTGCGGCATCTGATCCAGACTGCGCATAAGCGTGATGACCGGATCCAATCATCAAGCAGGCGATTGGAAAGAAACCTGCCGCTGTCAACTTAGCGCGCCGCCCACGTCCCATGACTCACCCCTGTCTATTTTGTCCATACCCTGCTCGGCACCCGAGCAATCCGATTGCGAAGACGGTAGTGGCAAGGGGACAGCCATCACAAGTCTATGATGTTAAGGCACGGGGTCATGACAGTTCGGTATGTATTATCTCAATTTAACGGAGTTTTATATATTTATAGTAGAAAAACTGTTATAAAATTCTGTCTTTTAGCTTAGGGAAAACTCCACAGACCGGAACCAGCCATACTCATTTCTTATGGCCCGATAAGAACCGACCATCACATTGCATATTCTTCGGCTCGGCCCATACCCTGTCGTTTGAAAATGGGTCGGGGGTTTGACCCTTGGCGTATTGCAGGCTGGCGACCGCCAGTCCGGCGCGTGAGGGGAAACGAAGTCTTCCTGGATCGGTCATGACCAAGGAAGAATGGTCTGAGAAGGTCTTGTCATGCAGTCCACGCGCAAAGAGGACCGCCCCGGCTGGTTGGACCGGGTTGAACGCTGGGGCAACGCCTTGCCCGACCCGGTCTTTATCTTCCTGGGTTTCATCCTGCTGGTCGTCGCCCTGTCGGTGCTGGCCGCCGGCGTGGGGTGGAGTGCGACCAATCCCGTCAGCGGCAAGGTCCTGCAGGTTGAAAGCCTGCTGACGGAGGCCAATCTGCGCCGCCTGCTGGTGGGTATGCCGACGACATTGACCAGCTTTCCGCCCCTGGGTCTGGTGCTGGTCGTCATGTTGGGGGCGGCGGTGGCCGAACGGTCGGGCCTGTTCACGGCGCTGTTGTCCGGGTCCATTGGCAAGGTGCCACGCTGGGCGCTGACCCCGTCGGTTTTCATCATCGGGCTGTTGTCGCATCACGCATCGGATGCCGCCTATGTCGTGTTCATCCCGCTGGCCGCCCTGGTCTATGCAGAGGCGGGGCGCCATCCCATGGCGGGTATCGCCACGGCATTTGCGGCGATTTCCGGCGGCTTTGCTGGCAATGTCGTGCCTGGACAGGTGGATGTGCTGCTGCTGGGCATTACCGAGGCGGCGGCTCGCCTGATCGACCCTGCCTTTACCATGAACCCGCTGGGCAATTGGTGGTTCAGCATCGGTATCTGCCTGACCTTCGCCCCCGTCGCCTGGTTCATCACCGACCGCATCGTGGAACCGCGCCTGGGGCCGTGGCGGCCCGATGCCGAAACGGCGGCCCTGGTCGTACCGCATGAGGGGTTGACCCCCGCGCAGCGGCGGGGGCTGGCCCATGCCGGGCTGGCGGCCTTGGCTGTCATCGGCCTGTTCGCGGCCTTCACCTTCTGGCCGGGCTTCACCCCCTTGTTGGACCGTGCGGCGGAGGGGCCGCAACGGACCACGCCCTTCTACCGGGCGCTGATCGGCGGTTTCATGCTGCTGTTCCTGGCCTGCGGCTGGGCCTATGGCCGGGCGGTCGGCACCGTGACATCGCACCGCGACATCGTCACCATGATGGGCCATGGCATGAAGACCATGGCGCCGTATCTGGTGATCGTGTTCTTCGCCGCGCATTTCGTGGCCCTGTTCAACTGGTCGAACCTGGGTCCCGTTATCGCCATCAAGGGGGCGGAGGCGTTGCGGACCCTGGAAATCCCCCGGCCCCTGCTACTGGTCAGCCTGCTGCTGATGTCGTCGGGCTTTGACCTGTTCATTGGCTCTGCGTCGGCGAAATGGAGCGCCATGGCCCCTGTGGTGGTGCCCATGCTGATGTTGCTGGGCATTTCGCCGGAAATGACCACCGCCGCCTATCGCATGGGCGACAGCGTCACCAACATCCTGACCCCGCTGATGTCCAATTTCCCCCTGGTGCTGGTCATCTGTCAGCGGTGGAGCAAGGGGGCGGGTGTGGGGTCGGTCCTGGCCCTGATGCTACCCTATGGTCTGGCCTTTCTGGGGGCGGGGTGCCTGCTGGTGATGGGCTGGGTCGCGCTGGAACTGCCGGTCGGGCCGGGGGCCGCCGTGGCCTATCATCTGCCGGCGGTGTCGCCATGAGTATGGTCGTGCTGCGCGATGTGATGGTGACCATGCGGGACGGGGTCCGGTTGGCCACCGATATCTACCTGCCGGGTCCGGGCGCCTGGCCCGTCCTGCTGGAACGCACCCCCTATAACAAGCGCGGCACCAACCATGCCGACCGCAGCCTGGCTCACCCCGTCCCCCGGTCCAAGCCGGATGTCGCGGCGGATTTCGTCGCCGCCGGCTATGCCTATATTTTGCAGGATTGCCGGGGGCGGTTCGCGTCGGAGGGAGAGTTCACCAAATATGTGAATGAGGCCGAAGACGGCATCGACATGCTGGACTGGCTGCGGCTTCAGCCCTGGTGCGATGGCCGCATCGGCACGTTGGGCCTGTCCTATGGCGCACATACGCAGGCGGCCATGGCCAGCCTGGGCGCGCCCGGCCTGGGCGCCATGATCATGGACAGCGGCGGTTTCGCCAGCGCCTATCATAGCGGTATCCGCCAGGGCGGGGCCTATGAGTTGAAGCAACTGACCTGGGCTGCCAAACATGCGGCCCTGTCACCCCGTACCGCCGCCGATCCCGCGCGAAAGGCGGCGCTGGCGGCGCAGGATTTGCGCGCCTGGATGGCGGTCAATCCCTGGCGCACCGGCCATTCCCCCATCAGTGCCGCCCCCGAATATGAGGATTACATCGTCCGGCAATGGGCCGATGATTGTTTCAACAGCGGCTGGATGCGACCGGGCCTTTATGCCCGTGGCTATTATGATTCCTTCCCAGACATCCCCATCCTGCATATCTGTTCCTGGTATGACCCCTATGCGCTGTCGACACCGCAGAATTTTCAGGGGCTGTCGGGGGATGGCCGGCGGGCGCCGGGCCGTCTGATCATGGGGCCCTGGACGCATGGGCAGCGTTCCGTCACCCATGCGGGGGAGGTGGATTTCGGCCCCGACGCCACCCTGGACGGCACCCTGGCCCCGGATTACACGGCCCTGCGCCGCGCCTTCCTGGACCATCATCTGTTGCGCAAACTGGATGTGCCCGATCCGCTGCCCCATCCGGTCAGCCTTTTCATCATGGGTGGCGGCCCCGGCGGCAGGAACGAGCAAGGACGTTGGCGCCATGGCGGACGCTGGCGGTTCGTCAGCGCCTGGCCACCGGCAGAGGCTCAGACGACCCCCTTCCACCTTTCCCCCGATGGCGGCCTGATCACGGGTGCTGTGGAGCGGGGGGCCCGGTCCTGGGACCACGACCCCAACAATCCGGTCCCCAGCATCGGGGGTGCGGTGGCCAGCGGCGGGGCCATCATCCCGGCCGGTGCCTATGATCAGCGGGAACGGGAAGGCTGGCTGGCCTGCCCGCAGCCCGGCCGCGCCCTGGCCGACCGCCCGGATATCCTGGTCTTCCGCACCCCCATGCTGGACCGGGATGTGACGGTCGCCGGCCCGATCACGGTACGGCTGTACCTGTCCTCCAGTGCTGTGGACACTGACATTGTGGTGAAGCTGGTGGATGAATATCCCGATGCCGCCGATGACACGCCCGGCTTTGCCATGAACCTGTGCCATGGCATCATCCGGGCGCGGTTCCGTGACGGGTTTGACCAACCGCGCCTGATGCTGCCGGGACAGGTTTATGCGTTTGAGATCGAGATGTTCCCCACCGCCAACCGCTT
>CALRNG020000209.1:0-6579 GCA_943369495.1 Rhizobium sp. Q54 | reverse complement strand
ATCTCCAACAGGTCGATGCCGATCACCTGACCGGTGCCACCCTTGTCCGACTTCGACTTATCCACAGCAATCTGGGTCCAGCCGCCGGGGGCCGCCCCCAGATCCACAATGCGCTGCCCGCGCTTCAGGAAGCCGAACTTCTCATCCAGCTGCAAAAGCTTGAAGGCCGCCCGGCTGCGGAAGCCGCGCTTCTTGGCCTCGGCCACATAGGGGTCGTTCAGCTGCCGTTCCAGCCAGCGGGCCGACGACACCGACCGCCGCTTGGCGGTTTTCACGCGCACGGCCTGATTGCGGCCGGTGGGGATGTTGCCGGAGGACTTGGTCATGAGACAAACGCCATTGAACGAAAAGGATAATCAGAAGACACCATCGCTGGAACCGCCCGCCCTGACAAGCGGCGGCTGGTCAACCCTGCTAGAGCTGTTTTCGGTAGACCGGAAACAGCTCCGGCGGCGACTGCCGCCGCGCCGCACATGCGGCGTAAGCCAAGCTGCGGATGCAGCGCCGGCGATTGAGGAAAACGAACGGCTAGAGCGTGTTTCCGGTCAACGGAAATACGCTCTAGCCACGGCGGCGGCGATGGCGGGCGGCGGCGGCCAGTTCGCACAGGATGCCCTCCCGCACGCCCCGGTCGGCGATGCGCAGCTGCGGCACCGGCCATTGCCGCCAGATGGCATCCAGAATGGCGCAGCCGGCCACGACAAGGTCGGCGCGGTCGCGGCCCACACAGGGCTGTCCGGCCCTGCCCATATAATCCAGGCCCAGCAGTGTCTCCGAAATCGACCGCGCCTTGTCCCGATCCAGGAAGGCGCCATCGACGCGGGACCGGTCATAGCGGGCCAGTCCCATCTGGATGCCGGCCAGCGTGGTGACGGTACCCGAGGCGCCCAGCATCTGAACACGGTCCTCGGCCACGGCCTTGCTGATACCATTGCGGGCATCAAAATCGCCCAGCCCTTCGGCCACCCGGTCCATCATGCGGCGGTAATCATGCGGGCAGACCCGGTCGCCGCCATAGGTCTCCGTCAAATTGACGACACCCAGCGGAACGGAAATCTGGTCGATCACACGGGGGCGACCCCGGACCAGTTCGGTCCAGATCATCTCCGTCGACCCGCCGCCGATATCAAAGACCATGGCATAGGGAATGGTCGCATCCAGCAGGGGGGCGACACCGGCCAGCGCCAGCCGCGCCTCCTCCTTCGGGCTGATGATCTCGATCTCCAGCCCCGTCTCATCCTGCACGCGGGTCAGGAATTCCTCGCAATTATCGGCGCGGCGGCAGGCCTCGGTCCCCACAGCGCGCAGATGGCTGACGCCGCGCCGCTCCATCTTCGACCGGCAGACCTTGAGGGCCTGCACGGTACGGCTCATGGCGTCATCGCACAGCCGGTCACTGCGCGTCAGCCCCTCGCCCAGACGGACGATGCGGGAAAAGGCGTCGATGACGCGAAAACCCTCGCGGCAGGGCCGGGCGATCAGCA
Source organism: Rhizobium sp. Q54 (assembly GCA_943369495.1). Classification (GTDB taxonomy): domain Bacteria; phylum Pseudomonadota; class Alphaproteobacteria; order Azospirillales; family Azospirillaceae; genus Niveispirillum. The sequence continues at coordinate 5,095 of CALRNG020000209.1, read as the reverse complement.
GGCGGCAATTGTTTGTGCCCAGGTCAAGGGCGGCCAGCACGGGTGCCCGGTTGGCGCAGGCAGTGTCGGCCGCGGGGATTTCCACCCCACCTGGCGCCGGGTCCATCCCGGTTCTGCCCGCCGCACCATTATCCACTTTGCCTGATCCCTTATGCTTGCCGCTTTCCGTCCTGAAACGGATATGGGTGATGTTCAATACACTGTCACCCTATCGTAACCGATGCCTGCCCGCCCGCAAGCGCCGTTCAAGCAGCCCTTCCTTGACCGCCGGTGAACAGGGGGCGAGCAGGGGCGTTTAGCCCTTATGCATTTTTATGTGAAGAAAGGGGTTCACAACCCCAAAACCCGATGCTATAAGCCCGCCCACCCCGACGGACTACGCGATCAACACCGCGAAACGCCGGATCGGATGGGGGATCGTCTAACGGTAGGACAGCGGACTCTGACTCCGCCAGTCTAGGTTCGAATCCTAGTCCCCCAGCCACCCATTCAAAAGCGCCCGACCTGGTCGAGGCGCTTTTGTTATTTCCGGGCTTCTCCCAGTCATCGACTCTGCCGGATCACCGCTGCCAACGCCGTAACCGCGGCCATCGGGTCTGCCTCGCTCTCCGCCACAATCAGGTCGGGCATGACCGGCTGGGCACAATGATGGGCGCCGGGCCGTGTGAACAGCACATCGGGGACAAAGGCGGTCAGGCCCGTGCCGGTCAGCGCCACACGCCTCACACGGCCGGTACTGCACGAGCGTCCGCCCGTGGGCTGTCCAGCCACGATGGCAAGGCCCTGGTCCTGCATGGCGGTCAGCATCAGGATGGAGGAGGAGTAGCTTCGCGTGCCGGCCAGTATCCAGGTGTGGCCGGGAATTCGCGACGGATTGTCGGGCGCGGGTTGGTAAAAGCGTTTGCCCTCGATCATCTTCACCGATCCGACCACCTCGCCAGGGCTGGCGACGCCTTGATGCAGTTTCACGGCGGCCCAGGAATAGAGGCGGTAGGGTTTGGTGGCGAAATAGGGGGCCAGCCCCTCGATCCACAACTTGTCATCGCCCCCCGGATTGAAACGCAGATCAATGATCAGGTCGCGGACGCCTGCATTGCGGAACCGGGCGAAGAGGTCGGCCGTGTAGGTGCGGAAGGTCTCCAGCCCGGCCCCGTCAAAACTATCGACCCGCAGATAGCCAATATCACCGGGCAGGATGGCGTTGGAGACGGTGTCGGCGAAGGCGGGTTCCGGGTCGATGGCGGTGGGGATAATGTCACGGCCAGGCAGGGTGATAACGTCGCCAGGCGTGAAGGTGACGTGGTAATCCGGGCCGCCATCGAAGATCAGCCAGTAGAACAGCACGAAACGGTCACCGGCCAGCACGCGCGCATGGGCGGGGCTGTCGCCATGGGTACGGGCCAGGATGGCACCAACCAGGGCACTGGACGGACGGCCATCAATGGCACTCACGATGGTGCCGGCCGGTCGGCCCGCAACGGGTTTGGCCAGGAGCAGGCGACCGGCACCATCAATGCGGACATCGATGGGCAGCAGGCGACCGCCGGCATGGATATGTTCGCGCAGCCTGGCCATGCGATCGGGAAAGCCGACCAGCGTATGGCCATCGCCCAGCAGTGGGTTGAGCCGGGACAGCGCCCGCCAGGCCTCGCGCTGGGTCATGGGGCCGGAGAGGTCGGCGGATATCCGGGCGGCCATGGCGGCCACGGCCTGATGGTCCATGATGAAGGCGGGATCGGGATGCAATTCCTCGATGGATGCCAGCACACGCTTCAGGTCGGCGCGAACGGCGTCGGCGCTGATCAACGGGTCGGCGGTCGCGCCCAAGGCCGAGACAGCCCAAAGGGTGGCACCGGCTGCCAAGGCAAGCGCTGCGCGTCGCATGGGTTGGTTTCCTTATTCGGTGGCCATCGCGTCGATGCGGCGGGACAGCGGGTCGCGGTGCAGATGGTCGATGGCGGATTGCAGCAGGGCGGGCAGGTCCGCCCCCAACTGAGCCGTCAGCCCGTCCAGGGCACGGGTCATGCGTGCCAGATGGAGGGACAGCCGCTCTGCCTCGTCCTGACCATCTTGGGTCAGCAGGATCAGGCGGCGGCGGCTGTCCTTCGGGTCGGGCTGACGGATGGCCAATCCCTGTTCTTCAAGGGTCGCGATGCGCAGGGTGACCAATTGGTGCTGCTGCCCATAGGCCTGCGCCAGATCGGTCAGAGAAGCGGGGCCGTGGCGATGCAGGTACATCACCGCCGAGACGCAGATGGCGGGCGTACGGAAGCCCAGCCGGGCCAAGTGCCGGGTGCTGTCATCCGTGATCTGCTGAGCCAACCGGTCGGCCAGCAGCGCCAGAAAGGCCGGGCGGGTTTCCGGATCCAGAAAGGAGAGTGTGAAGGCGGGGGTATCGGCGGCTGATCTCATGATGCGCAAATATTTGCGCAAAATATTGCGGAATGTCAAGGCACATAAAAATAGGGGACGGACCGTGTCGATCCGCCCCCTCCCGAGTGACCCCGCCTCAGCACCGGGGTATCTGGTTCGCCTTTACTCCGCCGCCGCCAGGAAGCCGCCCGACTGCCGGTGCCAGAGCTGGGCGTAGCGCCCGCCCATGGCCAGCAATTCGTGATGGCTGCCCTCCTCCACCACCGTGCCGCCCTCCAGATAGAGGATGCGGTCCATGCCGGTGATGGTGGACAGGCGGTGGGCGATGGCGATGACGGTGCGACCTTCCATCAAGGTCCAGAGCGCGCCTTGGATAAGATGCTCCGACTCGCTGTCCAGCGCACTCGTCGCCTCGTCCAGCACCAGGATGGGGCTGTCCTTCAGCAGGGCGCGGGCAATGGCCACGCGTTGACGCTCCCCGCCCGACAGCTTCACCCCCTGTTCGCCGACAATCGTGTCGTACCCTGTCGGACGCTTCATAATGAACTCATCCGCATGGGCCTTCACGGCGGCGGCGCGGATTTCCTCCAGCGAGGCGCCCGGCTTGCCATAGGCGATATTCTCCCCGACCGTGCGGTGGAATACGCCCGGCTGCTGCGGCACCTCGGCCACCGCTTCATTCAGGCTTTGCAGCGTGACATGGGCGATGTCCTGACCGTCGATCAGCACACGGCCATATTGCGGGTCATACTGACGCCGGATCAGGCGGACCAGCGTACTCTTGCCCGCCCCGGACCGTCCCACCAGCCCCACCTTTTCGCCGGGCTTGATCGTCAGGTTCAGGCCGTTAAAGACCTTGGTGCCGTCACCGAAGCTGAAATGCACCTCCCGCAGTTCAATCCCGCCGGCCCGCACGCGCAGCGGCGGCGCGCCGATCGTGTCTGTGATCTCATGCGGGGCCGACACAAGGTCCAGCGCCTCTGACAGGGTGCCCAGTTCCTCAAAGAATGACAGCATGCGGTCCGACAGGTGCCAGACAGTGTTGGAGATCTGAAAGGCCAGGGTGAAGACCAGGGTGAACTCCCCGATACTCATCCCGCCCGACAGGGTACGGTGGATGGCGACCCAGACCAGGGCGCCCAGCAGCGCCACGATGGACAGCATCTGGAACAACCGCATGGCCACCAGGAACCAGCGCAGCCGGCGGGACCGAAACCGCTCCTCATTCACGTAATGGCCCAGGAAGGACCGTTCGAAGAAGGTGCGGGCAAAACCCCGGATCAGGTCGGCATTGGTGATGGCGTCGATGATCCGGCCCGACGAGCTGGACACAGCCTCGCTCATCTTCTCCGACAGGGTGAAGCAATGCCGGGCCAGCCAGCCCGACACGGCCACATAGACCAGCATCCACACCGCCAGCACGGCGGAGAAGACCGGCGCCGCCGTCCAGAGCAGGGCCAGTGCCACCGCCAGCAGCACCACCACCCGGATCACATCCCACATCAGGATTTCGATCACGCCCAGGACGGCATTGGCCCCTTGCTTGATCTTCTGCCCCAATTTCCCTGCGAAATTATCCTGGAAATAGCGGGGGCTGTGCCCCAGCAGCCAGGCGAACATCCGCTTCTGCGCCAGCGCCCGGATGGAGGGCGAGGTGTAGATATCCACGATCTGATAGACGCGGTACATGCCCATGCTGCCCAGCCAGATGGCCAGCAGCATGACAAACCAGCCCATCACACCCAGACCCAGCACATCATTGGCGGGGGCGCCGCCGGTGGCCCCCCCGGTTGACAGTGTCAGGGCATCGACCACGGCCTTCAGGGCATAAGGCTCAAACGCCTCAATCCCCTGACCGATGGAGACGGCCAGCACCATCAAGGTCAGCCGGCCCGCGAATTTCTCCCGGATCAGGCCCCAGATGAAGGTAAAAGGCTTCGGCGACAGGGGCTTGGGCTGCTCCTGATCCTCCCAGGCGAAATCCTGGTCCTGACGCTCCAGACTATCAATACGCACCGCGCGCATCCCGGCGCGCAACATGCCGGCAAACATTTTCCACCCCATCTCCGGCCCAGGGCCATCCCCGCACCGCACAATACATCCGATATCGGAAGTGATGCGGTATGGTTAGGATTCTGTCAACGGGGAAAAAACTTTCCCGACGCATCAATTGGGCTTGGGCGTCGGCGGCGGTTCCCGGCGATGTGAAACATTGTGCAACAGGGGGAGCGGTGATGTTTCACTGGCCGTGGGGCGATGGGTGGGAGGGTGCGGCGGGGGTCTGTGCAACCCTGTGAAACATGGCTTGCGGTTTGGTTTCAGAGGCGATGGTTGGGGTAGCGGCGGCGTCTGTGCAACCCTGTGAAACATGGAAAGGGCGCGTGTTTCATTCGGACGGCTCCAACAAAGAGGGCAGAAAGCGGGCGTTTCCGGCCTTTGGGGGGAGGCCAGATCGGGGTGGGCGCAAGCGTGGCGTTGGTGGGGAGAGGATAGCAGGGATGGCGGTGGGAAGTCAGTAGTTGGGATGGGCACGTCAGGTTGGGGAGGGGGCGTCGGTTTTGGCGTCGGGGGGCGGAAGAAAGCCGTGTTCGATGAGAGCAGCGGCGATGGAGTCCACCAACGCGGGATCAGGTTCCTCCCCGGCCTCATGGGCGCTTTCGATGTAATAATGGTAGAAAAGCAGCATCCGTTCACCGAAAGCGGCAGGCAGGCGGCGGAAGAG
>CALRNG020000208.1:0-6602 GCA_943369495.1 Rhizobium sp. Q54 | reverse complement strand
GACAGGAAGGAGAGCGGCGTGAATAGGAAGGTGAAATAAGCGGAGATATGGTCCCACTTGGTGCTGGCCATACCGCACAGCAGCCCGCACAGCGCCATGAACAGCGACCCGGCCAGCGCAAAGCCCAGGGCCGCCACCGGGTTGGCCACGGGCAGCGGCCAGAAGAACAGCGACGCGATCCAGACGACAAGGCCGCTGCCCATGCCGGCCACGACGCCGGCCAGCAGATAGGCGGGGATCGCTTCGCGCGCGCCGATGGGGGCCATCAGCTCGTCGATGATATGGCCTTCGATCTTGCTGTAGAGCAGCATGAAGCCGCCATTTTCGGCGGAGCGTAGCAGGATCGACAGCATGATCAGGCCCGGCACCAGATAGGAGAGCACCGCGTCGCCCTGCGCCGTGCCCCGCTGCGGCCCCAGCCCGAACAGGAAACAGACGAAATAGATACCCGCCATCAGGGCCGGCGCGATCAGGAAGGCCGCCGCCATCTTCACCATGCGCCGCAGCTCACGCCGGCAGAGCGTCAGGAACGCCACCCAGTGAAAGCCCGGCACCTGCCGGCTGATTGCGGCATTGAAGGCGCCGGCGGGGCCGCGCGTCTGTTCCATGGTCATTCGCAGCTTTCCTTCACCTTGAGCGAAACATCGCTTCTATCGTCATCCCGGCTTTCGCCGGGATGACGAAGGGGATGCCGCCAAATCGACAGATCAAGCCTTCAGCTTGTAACCCTTGTTGATCATCTGCCAGGCCACAAAGCCCAGGACCAGATTGGTGCCCAGCATCACGATGATGCCGGTCCCCAGGGTCCCGTCCGTCTGGCCGATGAAGCCGTAGCGGAAACCGTCGATGAAATAGAAGAACGGGTTCAGATGCGCGACGAAATGAAAGGCGGGTGGCACGCTGTCGATGGAATAGAAGGTGCCCGACAGGAAGGACAGCGGGGTCACGATGAAGTTCGTGACGACGGCCATATGGTCGAACTTCTCGGCCCAGATGCCGCCGATCAGGCCCAGCAGCGCCAGAAGCGAGGCCGCCGCCACCCCGTGGAACAGGATGAAACCGATGGAATGCAGCTGCAACGGGATGAAAAGTGCAATGGCCAGCGCCGTGACCAGCCCGACCATGGCCCCGCGCACCACGCCGCCAATGACATAGGCCGCCGTCAGTTCCAGCGCGGAAATGGGCGGCATCAGCACATCGACGATATTCCCCTGCACCTTGGCCACCAGGACGGAGGAGGAGGAATTGGCAAAGGCATTCTGGGCGATGGCCATCATGATCAGGCCGGGCGCCAGGAACAGCAGAAAGGGCACATCCCCCACCGTCCGCACCACCCCGCCCAGCGCCAGCGCGAAGACGGCGTAGAACAGCAGCGTGGTAACGACAGGCGCCGCGATGGTCTGTACCCAGACCTTCAGGAACCGGTGCACTTCCTTGCGGATCAGGGTGGCAAGCCCGATCCAGTTGACGGCGCCGACGGCGCGGGGCATGGGGATGGTCGGTTGCGACATGATATTGGGATCTATCCGGGGCAGCGGAAATGAAGAGCCCGACACTATACGGGCATCCGGTCGGCGGCAATGATGGCGCCAAGCGCAGGAGAGTGGCAGTGACGGACGACACGGGACGCAGCGGGCCGGGACGCAAAGTGGCAAAGCGGGTGACGCCGGCCTATCTGGACCGGGCGGCCCTGCATTATCTGGAACGGTTCGCCAGCTCATCGGCCAATCTGCGCCGGCTGCTGCTGCGCCGCGTCGATGCGTCCGCCAAGGCGCATGGCACGGACCCGCAGGAGGGGCGGGACTGGGTCGAGGCGCTGATCGCGCGCTATCTCCGCTCCGGTCTGCTGAATGACGGGATGTATGCAGAAATGAAGGCGTCGGGCCTGCAACGGCGCGGCGGGTCCACACGGCTTATCCGCCAGAAGCTGATGGCCAAGGGCCTGGATGGCGATCAGGTGGAAAAGGCGCTGGGCAGCCTGGAAGGGGCCGAGGACGGGGAGGCGGAATGGAATGCCGCGCTCGCCTATGCAAGGCGGCGACGGCTGGGCGGTTTCCGGCCCGACCGGGGCCTGTCCGAAGACGAGGCACGGGCGCGGCGCGACAAGGATATCGCCGCCATGGCGCGGGCCGGGTTTGACCTGGAAACCGCGCGGCGTGTCATCGACCGGGAGGGGGAGGAGTAGCCCTCCCCCACACAAATCTACTACTCGCTCTGGATCTGCTGACGCGCCGTTTCCAGCAGGTCGTTCAGTTCCTTTTCGATGCGGTGCTCGGACACGTCCACGCCCTTGGCCTGGAAATCGGCCACGATGCGGCGGACGATATCCTTGTGGCCCGGCTCCTCGAAATCGACGGTGACGATCTGCTTGGCATAGGCGGCGGCATCGTCGCCGGTCAGGCCCAGCAGCCCGGCGGCCCAGAGCCCAGCCAGCTTGGCGCGGCGGGCATTGATGCGGAACAGCTTTTCTTCGTCATGCTTGAACTTGTTTTCGAAGGCTTGTTCGCGTTCGTCAAACGTCGTCATTTCTAATCCTCTGCTGGCGGGTCGAACAAATGAGCCCTGAGCCCTATATATACGCCCGATGTGTCAGATGCCACCATCCGGCCCGTCCTGATCTTACGGATGGCCGGGACTTTGGGAAATGCGGAAGGTCAATGCCGCCATGTGTACACTTGTGATCCTGCGCCGTCCCGGTCATGACTGGCCGCTGCTGCTGGCCGGCAACCGGGATGAGATGAAGGGACGACCCTGGAAACCGCCGGCCCGCCACTGGCCCGACCGGCCCGAGGTGATGGCCGGGATTGATGAGATTGCCGGCGGGTCCTGGCTGGGCCTGAACGACCATGGCGTCGTCGCCACCGTTCTGAACCGCGAAGGCACCCTGGGTCCGATGGCGGGAAAACGCTCGCGCGGGGAGCTGGTGCTGGACGCGCTGGACCATGCCGATGCCGCCAGTGCCGCCGACGCCCTGGCCCATCTGGATGGCCGTGCCTACCGGCCCTTCAATCTTGTGGTGGCCGACAACCGCGACGCCTTCTGCCTGTCCCTGACCGGAGAAAGCCGGCGGGTGAGGGTGGAGACGATCCCGGCGGGCCTGTCCATGATCGCCGCTTCCGACCTGAACGACCCGGACCATCCCCGCCTGCGCTTCTTCCGGCCCCTGTTCCAGGCGGCCCGCGCGCCCGATCCAGCGGCAGACGATTGGTCGGGCTGGACCAACCTGCTGGGCAGTCGCATCTGGGACGGGGATGCTGGCCCGCGCGGGGCCATGTGCATTGTCACACCCAGCGGGTTTGAGACGGGCAGTTCCGCCCTGGTCGCCTTGCCCTCCATCGACCGGCTGGGCACGAAGCCCCGCCTCCTGTTTGCGCCCGGACGGCCCGACCTGGTGGCATTCGCGCCCGTCGCCCTCTGATCACCGCCACCCAGCACTGACCCGCCCGCATCGCTGGTTTCATTGTGCGGGGGCGCGTTGCTTGCTATAGGGTTGAGCACCGGACCCGCTGGTTTTGCCATGCGGGTCCGTCTCCCTTTGGCTGGAACGATTGCTGGACACCAGACCCATGACGCGACGCCGGCGCATCTACGAAGGCAAGGCCAAGATTCTGTATGAAGGCCCCGAGCCTGGCACCCTGGTCCAGTACTTCAAGGACGACGCGACCGCCTTCAATGCCCAGAAGAAGGGCACGATCACGGGCAAGGGCGTCCTGAACAACCGCATCAGTGAATATCTGATGACGAAGCTGGGCGAGATTGGCATTCCCAACCATTTCGTGCGCCGCCTGAACATGCGTGAGCAGCTGGTGCGTGAGGTGGAGATCATCCCCATCGAAGTGGTGGTCCGCAATATCGCCGCCGGGTCCCTGACCAAGCGTTTCGGCATCCCCGAGGGCACGCCGCTGCCGCGCTCCATCGTCGAATATTATTTCAAGAACGACGAGCTGGGCGACCCGATGGTATCGGAAGAGCATATCACGGCCTTTGGCTGGGCCGCTCCCCAGGACCTGGACGACATGCTGTCGCTGGCGCTGCGCATCAACGACTATCTGAATGGTCTGTTCCTGGGCATCGGCCTGAAGCTGGTGGACTTCAAGGTGGAGTTCGGCCGGCTTTGGGAAAATGAAGAGATGCGCATCATCCTGGCCGACGAGATCAGCCCGGACAATTGCCGTCTGTGGGACGCCAAGACCAACGAGAAGCTGGACAAGGACCGTTTCCGCCAGGACCTGGGCAATGTTGCCGAGGCCTATCAGGAAGTGGCCCGCCGCCTGGGCATCCTGCCCGAGGCCGGCCCCGGCGACCATACCGCACCCAAGCTGGTGCAGTAAGGCCGGTGGAGCGGGGCGTGATCCGGTGGCGGTCTCTGCCTCCTCTGTTCGGTTCGCTTGATTTCGCAGTGATGCTGGGGCTGGAACTGGCTTATGCCGTTCCGGCCCTTTTGCATTTGCCCGCCACCGACTGGACCTTGAACATCCTGACCGACGGGCGGGCGTGGCTGTTGGTGCCGCTGCCTTTGTGCTGGCTGGTCATGGGGCTGTGGCCGGCAACCGGTTCGGCCGGGCATCTTCGGCGGCATCTGCAGGCCCTGGGCCTTTACCTGCTGGGTATCGCCCTGTTCTTCGGCCTGCACAGCCTGTCGGTGCGGGTAGGAGAGGAGGTGAAGATCCTTTGTCCCATTCTCTACGCGGCGGGCACCGCCGTGGCGCTTCTCCATCTGGGGCAAGGCTTCCCTGCGTTACGGCGTTACCTTTCCCGGTCGCCAAGCTGACCCAGTTTTGCTATCCCACCGCCATCGCTTTCCCGAACAATGAACGGGTGATCCCATGAAGGCCAAAGTCATTGTCACCCTGAAGAACGGCGTGCTGGACCCGCAGGGCAAGGCCATCGCCCATGCGCTGACCAATCTGGGTTTCGACGGTATCGGCGAAGTCCGTCAGGGCAAGCTGATCGAGCTGGAGGTCGCCGAGACCGATCCGGTGAAGGCCAAGGCCCAGATCGAAGAAATGTGCCGCAAGCTGCTGGCCAACACCGTCATCGAGAATTACTCGATCGAACTGGTGGCCTGATCCTTCCTGCGTCGCCTGTGGGCGGCTGAGGGAAGTGAACAAGACAAAGGGGGCGTCGTGAGGCGCCCCTTTTTTCATTCGGTTGAGATATTTCCGGCCAGCGGTTACAGACTGGACGCATTGATGGTTCCGTGGAAGGCCTGCGGAAACCTCCACTAGGGAAAACAACCCGATGCGCGAACGTCACCTGTCCCGTCTGTTTGCCGCCGCCCTGGTGCTGGCGGCCCCCGCATCGCTGACCCTGCCGGCCGCTGCCGCCGGTCAGGATGATGTGCTGAAATGCCTGGGCATCATCGATAATGGCGCCCGGCTGGCCTGTTACGACCGCACCGTGCCGGCCCTGCGCTATACTGCCCCGCCGCCCGGCGCCCCGGCAGCGCCGCCGGCCCCTGCCGCCCCCGCTGTCGCCGCACCGGTGAATAAGGAACAGGCCTTCGGCGCCGAACGCATCGATCGCAAGGACGCCCCCCCCGGCACCGTCGCGCAGGAAGCCGAAAGCATTACGGCCAAGCTGACCGGCGTCAGCCAGCAGACCACGGATCGTTACACCTTCACCCTGGATAATGGCCAGGTCTGGTCCCAGGTCGTCGCCCGCTCCATCGCCAATGCCAAGCCGGGCAAGGAAGTGAAGATCGAAAAGGGCATGTTCGGCAGCTTCACCATGACCATCGACGGCGTCACCGGCATTATCAAGGTCCGGCGGGTGAAGTAGATTTCGCGGTCTTGTCCCCCGATTTCCCTTGATCATGTTCCGTATTTGAGATTTTATCTCATTTATGGAACATGATATCGACACACGCCTGGCCGCGCGCCTGGCCCAATTGCGGCGGGAGGCCGGCTGGTCGCTGGATGATCTGGCGGCGCGCAGTGGGGTGCCCAAGGCCACCCTGTCGCGCCTGGAACGCGGAGAGACCAGCCCCACGGCCAGCCTTCTGGGCAGGCTGTGCGCCGCCCATGGCCGCCCCATGTCCCGACTTCTGGCGGAGGTGGAGGCCGAACCGGCCCTGCTGATCCGGGCCGTCGATCAACCGGTCTGGACCGATCCCACCACGGGATTCGTGCGCCGGTCCCTGTCGCCGCCGGCGTCGGGACTGGAGACGGAGATGATCCACGGCACCCTGCCGGCAGGCACCATCATCGATTATGACACCCCGCCCGTGCCCGGCCTAGAACAGCATATCTGGCTGCTGGAAGGGCGGTTGGAATATAGGCTGGATGGGGTGGCACATGTGCTGGAACCCGGCGACGTCCTGCGCTTCCGGCTTTACGGCACGTCGCGCTTTCACGCCCTGGGCGACACGCCCGCCCGCTACATCATCGCCATCACCCGACCCTGAGGGGCATTGAGATGCGTTACGACATTGTCACGGCTGGTGCGGAGGATTTCGCGGCGGCGATACCGGGTCTTGCCCAGGTGCTGGCGGCCTGCGTCGCGCAGGGGGCCGCCGTTGGCTTTATTCCGCCCCTGGACCTGGACACCGCCGCCGCCTTCTGGCGTGGGCAGGAAGGGGCCGTGCGGTCGGGGGAGAAGCA
>CALRNG020000207.1:0-6671 GCA_943369495.1 Rhizobium sp. Q54 | reverse complement strand
AGGGCGAAGGGAGAACGCAACATCGAGATCACCGGGCGTGGTTGGTTAACGCGGCCCAAGAGACGGAAAAGGGCCGGCCGGTCAACAACCGGCCGGCCCGTTGCCGTATCAAGGATCAGCGAACGCCGGCGCGGCGCAGGCTGTCGGGCGAGAAGTCAGCGTCAGTGAACTTGCTGTCGAACTTGTACGGGGCTTCCTGGTTGTCCAGGCCCAGCGCCGTATAGCGACCCGACTGCAGGTCATAGAGCGCGTCCAGTGTCGACCAGTAGGTCGGCATCGAATAGTAATTCACACCGTGGCTTTCGGCCACACGCCACATTTCACCGCGGGCGTCCAGATGGTCGGCCACGACGATCTGCCACGTATCCTCATCAATATAGAAGCGACGCTTGGCATAAATGTGGCTGGTACCCTGCTTCAGGGTCGCTTCCACGACCCAGACGCGGTGCAGTTCATAGCGGGCCAGATCCTGGTTGATGTGGCCCGGCTTGATGATGTCGTCGTACTTCGTGTCCTTGGAGTGCAGCTTGTAGGAATTGTACGGCACGTACATTTCCTTCTTGCCGATCAGCTTCCAGTCGTAACGGTCAGGCGCACCGGAATAGATGTCAAAGTTATCGGTGGTGCGCAGACCATCGGACGCAGTGCCGGGATTGTCATAGGCGACGTTCGGGGCGCGGCGCACGCGGCGCTGACCGGGATTGTAGGTCCAGGCCGAACGCGGCTCCTTCACCTGGTTGATCGTCTCATGCACCAGCAGGATTTCGCCGGCCAGACGGGCCGGGCTGGTCACTTCCTGAAGGAAGTAGAGCGAGGTGTTGGCCGGGGCGCCGCCCGGCGCCTGATACAGGTACTTCACCTGTTCCTTCAGCGTGATCAGCGTGTAGGAACCGTCGGTCTGCGGGTTTGCCTGACCGACAACACGCTCCGTGGCCTCGCCGCGATAGCGCAGCAGATGGTTCCAGACCGGCTCCACACCTTCCTTGGGGATGGGGAAGGGCACGCCCTCCTTCGCCCCTTCGACACCATTGCCGCCATCCACCAGCTTGGCGCGGGTGGCGTTGGCCATCGTTTCCTTATAGATGCGGTCCGGGTACGACGCGCTGCGGCGGGTCGGATAGACATTCATCTTGTAGGTCGGATAGCGCTTCAGCAGGGCCTTCAGGCCGTCGGGCAGCTTATCCTCATACTGCGCCATATTGGCGGCCGTGATGGTGAACTTGACCTTGTCCTCGGGGAACGGGTCGACCTCAATGGTGCCGGGCTTCCAGTTGGCGGGCGGCTTGGTGATGCCGCCCGTCCATTCCGGGATGGTGCCATCGGCATTGCCGGCCTTGATGGCGCCCATCGGGGTCAAGGTCTTGCCCAGATCAGCGGCGGTCTGCGCCAGGGCGGGAAGGCTGAAAGCCAGGGCGACAACGCCACCCAGCAGAGCGGATTTCATACGGAACATGCGTTTCCTCCTCGATCGCTATCTTCTTTTCGGGTCGTTTCGCGGCGTCAGAACGAGTACTTGACGCTGGCCGACACGAAGTCACGATCGTTGATCAGGTTGAACTTTCCGGCCCCGAAGAAGTTGGAATAGGCAAGGTCGATCGTGATGGTCTCACGCACCAGGGCGCGCAGACCCAGGCTGATGGCCTTGCGGTCCTCCACGAAGTTACCCAGCGGCGACGGTGTGGTGCCGTTCACGTCATGCTGCCAGGAAATGGAGGGGTACAGATTGATGCCCGGCAGCGCGTTCAGATAATCGAAGCGGATGGCGGTGCGGTAGCCCCAGGAGAAGGCGTCGGCAAAGCCGTCAGTGGCCAGATCGGCCATACCGCCACCGCCCAAGAAGGCGATATTGCCGCCAACGACGGTGCCTGGGCCTTCCAGCCGCAGCACGCTCTTGTCCGGCATATCGGAAATCCAGGTACCGCCGACTTCGGCCACTACCACCCACTGATCGGCGCCAAAGGCCCGCTCAAAGGCCTTGGTGGCCGTCATCTGCGCCTGGGTTACATCAAACTCTTCCCAGCCCTGGATACGCTTGCCGAAATAGCGGTTGGCCAGGTCAGCGGTGACGGCGGCGGCCGTGGTGCCCTGGATCACACCGATCTTGCGGACGATCTGGTTGGTATTGAAGACGGCCGCCGCACCCACGGCCCCCTGGTTGGCGCCTGATGTGGCACCGGCGGCGGCACCGGCATTCTCAAACGCCGCACGCGTACCGCCCGGCGAACCGGGAGCAGCGGCAATACCAGCGCTGATGGCGCCCGCCACCGTCGGGTTGATGGCCTGGATTTGCTCAAACGTCCGGCCGGCGAACGGTGCCAGAGCCGGGTTGCCGGCGATGGCGGCGGCGACGGCGCTGTTGAAGCTGGCGCTGCCCTGGGTACGGCCAGCGGCGGCACCGGCGGCCTGCCCCTGGGCGATAGAGCCCAGGATGGACGGGGCAGCCAGGGTCGCCTGCAACAGCTCCACGTCGTCCAGCTGCAAGGGCTGATCCTTGCGGAAGCTGATTTCGCCCTGCAAAGAGATGCCGAACGGGATGGTGGTGTTGAAGCTGGCCCCGAACATCTGAATATCCTCAGGATATTCAGCGCGGTACGAGGAATTCAGCGTGAAGGCCGAAGAATTGGCCTGGAACGCCGACAGGCTGCCGACGATGGAACTCAGCACCGGCAGGCGCGAATGCAGGTTGGTGTAGTAAAGGCCGAATTCGGTGTTGTTCAGCTCTTCTGCGAAGATGCGCAGGGCCAGACCATACTGACCGCTGTCGCTGGGCGTATCGTCCTTCGACCGCGGCACCACAGTGCCGAACGGGGTCAGCGACCGCACGCCCCGGAAATTGTTCAGCAGCGGGTTCGGATAGCGGTCCACGGGGAAGACATTGCCACCAGCAACCGCACCCTGGTTCGGGCTGTCGGTGAACAGGTAGTTGCCAAAACCGATGAACAGGCGCTCACCACCCGGCGATGCCGCATCGTTGGTGGAGAAGAACGAACCCGAGGCTTCCGGCTCCGTATTGTCCCACTTGAACTGATAGAAAGCCTCCAGCGAGATATTCTCGTTGAGGGAGAAGTTGATGTCGGCGATCGGCACCGGCAGGAAGCCTTCCTTCAGCTCCGAACCGGGCACGCGCAGGGCGGACACATCCAGCGGGTTGATGGAGTTGATGCCGTTCTGGATGAAAGTGCTTTCACCCCAGCTCAACACCTGCTTGCCCAAGCGGACGGAGAGGTTGGAGGCCTCGCCCACCGCGAAGTCGCCATAGATGAAGGCGTCCAGCAGATCGAAATCGCGACCAATACGCTCGACCGTGTCGGAATTGAAGGCGAAGCGGTTGGTGCGGGCACCGTTGCTGGAGGACTTCTTGGCGTTCACGACGTCATAGAAGTAGGTGCCACGGACGAAGGCGCCCAGGTTGCCATAGCTCAGCTTCAACTCGTGCGTGGCACGGCCGGCGAGCGACACCAGACCCTTGTCATAGTTCAGATTGCCATTGTCGCCGTTGATCGAATGGGCGCGACCGCCATTGGCGACGCCGATCAGGTCCGGATCACGACCCTGGACGCGGAACAGCGCGCCCATGGTCAAGGTCGTATCGAAGCTGCCGCTCAACTCACCCCTGTTGAAGCTGACGGCCTGGGCGCTGCCCACTGCCAGCATCGGGGCCAGGATGGCCGCTGCACTCACCCCGGCCAGTACCCGGCGATCCGTGCGCAACCGCGGCGTCGATTTGCGTGCCATGCGTTTCCTCCTCGCATCCCATTCTTATCATTCCCCGGCTGTGGGCCGGCGGCCGACCCCATTTTGAAGCCGGGGGAATTTCGCGTAACCTTGTCGTAAAGGCCGCCATGTGGGGACGTCAAGGCTTCTATGCGTGTTATGTCTCCGCGGGGGTCGTTTGATGCCCGGACTGGCAAAAAAGACACATTTTTTGTCCAGTTTCCAATGGCTTGAACGGATTTACGGCAGTCCGGTCAAACGCCCGTTTATTGGGCAACGCTCCCGCGATACGGGTAATTTTGCACTTGCGAATGGCGAAAATGCCTCTCAACCCCTTGTGACGTTTACGTCAACCTGCAACTTCCAGCACACCATCCAGTTGCAGGAAGCGGGCTTCGAGATCGCCTGGAGGCAAGGGACGCGAGAAGAAGTAGCCTTGCAGCTCATCGCAATGATGCAGGCGCAGGAACTCCAGCTGCTCTTCGGTCTCGATCCCCTCTGCGACCACCTTCAGGCCCAGCTGCCGGCCCATGGCGATGATGGTGGCGGCGATGGCGCCGGTATCGGCGTTGGTCGGGGCCTCACTAACGAAGGAACGATCCACCTTCAAGGTGGTGATGGGCAAACGGCGCAGATAGGAGAGCGAGGAATAGCCGGTACCGAAATCATCAATGGCGATTCGGATGCCACGGCCCCGGATTTCGTTCAGCGTGTCGGCGATATAGGCCAAGTTGGACATCATCGCCGTTTCGGTGATCTCGATCTCCAGAAGTTCCGGCGGCACGCCATATTCCTGGCAGAGCGCAAAGACCCGCTCGCCGAACATCGGCGTGGCGATCTGGCGGACCGACACATTCACGGCGACGGGGATGGGGGCGAAGCCCCGCTTGCGCCAATCCTGGATCTGGGCCAGGGCCGCGCGCATGACCCAATCGCCAAGCGGAACGATCAGGCCTGTTTCTTCCGCCACCGGAATGAATTTGCCCGGCGGGATCATGCCCATCTCCGGATGCTGCCAGCGGATCAGCGCCTCCACCCCCACGGCATTCAGGTTGGCCATGGCGATCTTGGGCTGGTAATGCAGGAAGAACTGACCCTGCTCCAACGCCTCGCGCAGGGAATGTTCTAGCGACAGGCGGGCCACCGCCGCCTCGTTCATTTCCGGCGTGAAGAAGCGATAGCCATTGCCGCCCGACGCCTTGGCATTGTGCATGGCCGTGTCGGCATCGCGCATCAGGGCGTGGAAATCGGCCCCGTCGCCAGGGAACAGGGCGATGCCGATGGAGGTGGTGACGAACAGCTGCTGTCCATCGATGCCGAAGGGACGTGACAGGCTGACCAGGATGGTCTCCGCCACGCGCGCCGCCATCTGCGGATCGGGCAGATCCTCCGCCACGATCAGGAATTCGTCGGCGCCCAGACGCCCCACCGTGTCGGCAGCCCGCACGCAGCTTCCCAGCCGCTGGGCCAGCGCACGCAGCAGCTTGTCGCCTGCCTGGTGACCCAGGCTGTCATTGACCAGCTTGAACCGGTCCACATCCAGCAGCAGAACAGCGACCGTAGTGCCCTTGCGCCCGGCATGGGCCAGTGCATGCTGCAATCGGTCCTGAACCAGGGTACGGTTGGGCAGGCCGGTCAGCGGGTCATGGGTGCTGACATACATCAGCTGTTCTTCGAACCGCTTGCGGTCCGACACGTCGGTCATGGTGCCGGTGAAACGCAGCGGGCGGCCACTATCATCGCGGATGGCCTGACCGCGCGCTTCAATCCAGACCCAGGACCCGTCGCGGTGGCGCAGCCGGTAGAGCGACAGGTAGTCGCCGACCTCGCCATTCAGGTAACGCTCGATCTGGTTCTGCGCCATGTCCTTGTCATCGGGATGCAGCAGCCCGTCGAACAGCTTGTTGGCATACATCGCGTCGACCGCGTCATAGCCCAGCATTTCGATGAATTCCGGCGACCACCAATAGGTGCTCTTCGTATAGGAATTGTCGAACACGCCCGACCGCGTGGCGCGCACGGCCAGCTTCAGGCGTTCCTCGCTCTCCCGCAGGGCCTGTTCGGCCCGTTTGCGCTGGGTGATGTCCTGAACCACGCAGATGGCAGTGCGGCGGTCGCCCAGGCGCATCTGGCTGACGCCGAAGGCCATGGCGAAGACCTCACCCTGGCGGCGGCGGCCCTGGATCTCGGCGCGGTTGTCGGGGCGCTGCTCCTCCTCCGACCGGCGCAGACAGGCCATCAGGGCGACGGCCACGCGGGTCCAATCGCGCTCCTCGATCAAGGTCACGAAGGGCTGCCCCACCGCTTCGCCATCGGCATACCCGAACAGCGCCTCGGCGGCACTGTTCATGGTCTCGATGCGCAGATCCTCGTCCAGCGTGATGATGCCGTCGGCGACATTGTCCATGATGCCGGACAGGCGGGTTTCACGTTCACGCAGCGCATGCTCAGCGCGCACCCGCTCGACCAGGGAATGGTCGAACTGCACCAGCACCTCGTTGATGGTCCGGGCCAGCAGGCCCAGCTCATCATCCTCATGCCGCTTCGGAACCGACAGCAGCTTGTCGGCCGGACGCTGCGGATTGATCTCCGCAATGGCCGAGGACATGCGCAGGAACGGCTTGGTCAGGGTGGAATAGAACATCACCACCAGGATCAGGGCCAGCGCCACCGTCCATATGATGCCCGTGGACAGCACCACGCCCGACCGGCGGAAAAATTCCTGCGCAATCAGGAACCGGTCGATGGAGACCCGCAACTCGCCGACATTCTGGTTGTGGCGTTCAATCACAAGCGGGATGGAGTAGGTCTTCTCGACCGGCAGCAGCATCTCCGCCAGCCATTTCAGCTGCCCCTCCGCCTGGGGACGTTCACGGGCAGCCAGCTGATTGCCGAAATCCTCCAAGATGACGGCGCGGTAGATGGGTTTATATTCGAAAAGACCGGTGACGACGCGG
>CALRNG020000206.1:0-6696 GCA_943369495.1 Rhizobium sp. Q54 | reverse complement strand
GACAGGCTGCAAGGGCTGCGCCTGCCGAAATGGTCGGCGCTGGGGCCGCGTTCAAAGCGGGTGGTGGCCATTGGCGGCGTTCTGCTGCTGGGCGTCAGCGGTTTTACCCTGATGGTGGCCAGCAAGTCGGAAGTGGCGCGGGAGGACCGGCCGGAACGGGTCTGGTCGGTGGATGCGGTCAACGTGGCCCGCGCCGATCACCGCCCGGACATGGCCCTGATGGGCACGCTGGTCGCGGGCCGGTCGGCGGAATTGCGGCCCCTGGTGGCCGGGACCGTCAAGGCGGTATCGCCGGTCCTGCGTGATGGCGGTCTGGTCAAGGCCGGTGAAACGCTTCTGGAGATCGACCCCTGGGATTATGAGCTGAATGTGCGGGAGACGCGGGCACAACTGGCGGAGGCCCGAGCCCGCCTGGATGAGCTGCGCGCCACGGCGGCGGCGGAAAAGTCCCGTGCCGAACTGGCCCGTCAGCAGTTGGGCATCAAGGAGCGGGAGCAGGAGCGCGCCCAGGCGCTGTTTGAAAAGGGCACCATCTCCATCGCGCGCCTGGAGCAGAGCCAGGGTGCCCTGGCGGCGGAACGCCAGATCCTGGCCGCCATGGAGAACGGGTCGCAGGCCGGCAGCGCCCGCGTGCGTCAGCAGGAAGCGGCCATCGACCGTCTGAAGGCCATGCTGGACCGGGCCGAAACCGATCTGGCCCGCACCAAACTGACCGCCCCCTTCGATGCCTTTGTCGGCCAGGCCAAGGCGGAAATGGGCATGCGCGTCTCGGCGGGGGATCAGGTCGCGACGCTGTCGGGGGTGGAGGGGCTGGAGGCCCGCGTCACCCTGTCGACCGAGGCCTATGGCCGTCTGGCCGCCGATGGTGAGGGGGTCGTGGGTCGCCGTGCGGAGGTGACCTGGAAGCTGGGTGAACAGCGCCTGACCTATCCCGCGACGGTGGAGCGCGTGATCGACCGGATCGACACGGCCACGGGTGGTGTCACCATTTTTGTGCGCCTGGAAACCCAAAGCCTGGATCAGCCGCTGCGTCCCGGCGCGTTTGTAGAGGTGGCGTTGCCTGACCGCGCCTATGTCGCGGTCCACCGCCTGCCCGTCACGGCGGTGCATGGCAATGACACGGTCTATATCGCCAATGCCGAGGGCCGGCTGGAAAGCGCCAAGGTGCATGTCGTGGCCCGTACCAGCGATGCTGTGTTCATCGACAAGGGACTGAATGACGGCGCCAAGGTGGTGACCACACGGTTCCAGGAAATCGGACCCGGCCTGAAGGTCGCGGTCCGGGAGATGCCGGGAACCGATGCCCAGGTCGCCACCAACCCGTCTAAGGAAACCCAGGATAAGGCCAAGGCCGGGGAGAAGAGCGAATGAACAGCGCCGGCCTGATCCGCACCTTCATCCGCCACAAGGTGGCGGCCAATATCCTGATGATCATGATGATGATCGCCGGCTTCTGGGCGCTGGCCAAGCTGGAACGGCAGATGGAACCGGACTTTGATGTGCCGGGCATCTATGTCGGGACGGCCTGGCAGGGCGCGTCCGCCGACGACATTGACCGCTCCATCATCGAAGCCATGGAACGCGAAGTGCGGTTCCTGGAAGGCGTTGATGAGGTAACGGGCCGGTCGCGCGAAGGCATCGGCGAACTGTTCATCAATTTCAAGCATGGCACCGACATGGCCAAGGCCCTGTCGGAGGTCGAAAGCGCCATCAACAATATCACCACCCTGCCGCAGAGCGCGGAGCGGCCCATCATCAACCGCTTCACCATCACGGATGAACTGATGGAACTGGCCATTTCCGGCCCGCTGCCGGAACCGGCGCTCCGGGCCCTGGCCAAACAAGTGCGCGACGGCGTGACGGCGCAGGGCGTGGACCGGGTCTATATGAGCGGCATGCGCGGGGCGGAAATCTGGGTGGAGGTGCCGGCGGCGGAGCTGCAACGGCTGGATACCACGCTGGGGGCAGTGGCCCAGCGTCTGGCCCAGGCGTCGACCGATGTGCCGTCGGGCACCCTGTCGGGCAATATTGAAAAGCAGATGCGGTCCATGGGCCGGCAGGAGGATGCAGCCGGCGTTGCAGGATTGACGCTCCGCACCGACGAACAGGGCCAGCGCGTGACCATGGGGCAGGTGGCGGAAGTCAGCGATGCCTTTGACGATCGCGGCGTGACGGGCCGGCGTAATGGCAATCCGGCCATCAACCTGTCGCTCCAGACCTCCAAGAATGGCAACCTGATCGCTATCACCGAACGGGTGGATGCCTATCTGGAAAAGCTGCGCCCGACCCTGCCGCCCGGTGTCACGGTCGAAAGCTATGACCGCAATTCCGACGCGCTGGAAGATCGCATCGGCATGCTGATGGACAATGCCGTCGGCGGCATGGTGCTGGTCATGGCGGTGCTGGTTGTGTTCCTGCGCCCCTGGGTGACCTTCTGGATCGCCATCGACATCCTGGTCAGTTTCCTGGTCACCTTCGCCATCATGGTGGTGATCGGGCAAAGCATCAATGTGATGAGCCTGTTCGCCCTGATCATGATGACCGGCATCATCTGTGACGACGCCATCGTGGTGGCCGAACATGGCCAGACATTGATGGACAGGGGCATGGAACCGGCAAAGGCCGTGGAACGCGCCGCCCAGCGCATGTTCTGGCCGGTCACGGCTGCCGCCATCACCACCATCGCCGCCTTCGGCCCCATGCTGATGATGAGCGGGACGACAGGGCAATATGTGATGCCGCTGCCCGCGATCTCCATCGCCGTCATCATTGCCTCGCTGCTGGGCTGTTTCCTGATGCTGCCCTCCCATATGCGCCACGCGCTGGAGAAGGGCCGCAACTCCCCGCCGTCGAAGCTGCGTGTGGCGTTCGATGCGAAATTCATCAGCTTCCGTGATGGGCCTTTCACGCAGGCCATCGCCTGGGCCACGCATAACCGTGGACTGACTGTCGCGGCGGCGGTCACCATCATGGCGCTTGCCATCGGGTTGCAGGCCGGCGGCCATGTGAAGTTCGCCTTCTTCCCACAGCCGGAAGGCAACCAGGCGCAGTTGAACCTGCTGTTCAGCCCCGGCACCCCGCGTGAAGTGGTGGCCAAGCAGATCGACGAGGCCGAAGCCGCCCTTTACCGCGTGGAAGCCGCCTATGGCCTGAAGCGGGGCGAGATTGTGAAGATGACGTTCGGCAAGCTGGGCGTCACCACGGGCAACAACCTGCCCGAACAGGTGGGCGACTATATCGGCTCCATGAATGTCGAGTTCTCGGTCGCCGATGACCGTGAACAGCGCCTGCCCGATATCATGAAGAAGTGGGAGGCAGAGACCAAGCTGCTGCCCGGTATCGATCAGGTGATCTTCTCCACTGAACAGGATGGGTTCGGCGGCGACGGTTTCGGCTTCCGTTTGGTTCATAACGACCCCTATGTGTTGAAGGCCGCATCAGAGGAACTGAAGAAGATCATCATGACCTATGGCGGGGTCAGCGGGGCGCGCGACAATTTGCCGGCGGGCAAGCCGGAACTGGTGGTCAAGGTCACGCCGCGCGGCGAGGCCCTGGGCTTCACCACCGAGAACGTGGGCCGGCAGTTGCGCGATGCTATGGACGGGGCCATCGCCATGCGCTTTGCCCGTGGTGATGAGGAAGTGACGGTGCGCGTCCGCCTGCCGGAAAACGACCAGACGGAGGCGCTGCTGGCCAGCCTGAAGCTGCGGTCACCGACCGGAATGCAGGTGCCGCTGGCCGATGTGGTGGAGCTGTCCGAACGGCCCGGCCTGTCGCGCATCCTGCGCAACAAGGGTCAGCGTACCGTGTCGATCTTCGCCGAGGTCGATCATCTGAAGGGCAATGGTGGGGAGATCCGCAGCGATATCGAGAAGAACCACCTGCCCGGCATCATGGAGAAGTATGGCGTCAAGAAGGACCAGAATGACGGATCACGCCAGGAGGCGGAATTCTGGTCCGACTTCATGCTGGGCATGCTTGTCTCGCTGGGCGCCATCTATCTCGTCCTGGCCTGGATCATGGGCAGCTTCGCCCGGCCCCTGGCGGTGCTGATGATCATCCCCTTCTCCATCGCCGGCACCATCTTTGGCCATTGGGTGATGGGGGCGGATATGACGATCTGGTCCTACATCGCCATCATGGGCATGGCCGGCGTGCTGGTGAATGACAGCATTCAGGTGGTCAGCAGCATCGATGACCGGGTCAAGGACGGGGAGGCGGTGGAGAGTGCCGTGGTGCATGGGGCGGCGGAACGGCTGCGCCAGGTGCTGCTGACCTCGCTGACCACCATCTTCGGTCTGCTGCCCTTGTTGACGGAGACGGCGTTCCAGGCGGCCTTCCTGGTGCCGATGGCCATCACCTTCGTGTTCGGTATCGGGACCGCTACGGTTCTGGTCCTGCTGCTGATGCCGGCGCTGCTGATGCTGGTGGAGGATAGCAAGCGGGGGGTGGGCAAGCTGGTACGGCGGTTCATGCCGGTGACGACGCCGCTGCCTGAACCCGAACTGTAAGCGGGTCGTGGGGGCGGGTCGGGGTGGTGGATCAGCCACCCATGACCCGCTCCACCGTCCAATAAAGGCCGACCAGGGCGATCAGGGCGGAGGCCGGGTTCGTTATCCGGGACCTGAACCAGGGACGGTCCTTGCTCCAATGCAGAACCACAGCGTAGGTCAGGGCGATGACAGCCAGTTGCCCGCCCTCAATCCCGATATTGAAGGCGATCAGGGCCGCGGCCCGGTCATCCGGCGGCAATCCAAGATCAGCCAGCACGCCTGCGAAACCCAGGCCGTGAAGCAGGCCGAAGCCAAAGACCAGGGCGGGCCGCCAGGGGGTCAACCGCCTTGCCAGGATGTTCTCCACCGCGACATAGGCTATGGAGAGCGCGATCAGCGGCTCCACGATATGCGCCGGCAGGTTCACCACGCCGTACAGCGCCAATGCCAAGGTCAGGCAATGGGCCAGGGTGAAGGCTGTCACCTGCACCAGCAGCGGTCGTATCTGCGTGGTCAACAGCACAAGCCCCAGGACGAACAGCACATGGTCGGGCCCGTCCGGCACGATATGGATGAAGCCCAGATACAGGTACTGGCCGACAATCTGCGTCAGGCTTGGGGACGGGCCGGGTCGTAGCGGCAGGGGAGGCGTTGCCTGATCCCCGTCAACCCAATAGGTCTGTCCCGCCAGCAATAGAGGATTCTGGCCGCTTAACAGATCGAACTGCCAGGACAAGGTGCGCGTGCCTGCCGGCAACAGCCCCTCGGCGCGCAGCACGACGAACGATGGCTGCGACTGATCTGCCGGTATCAGCAGTTGTTCCACGGCCAGGGTCGCCACCACCGCCTGTCCATCGGCCCGCACCTGCAGGTGAGAGGGCAGGCGCGGCGCCAGCGCGGCCAGAAGCGCGGCGGCAGCACTCTGGGTCAGGTCCCGGCTGGGCGGCAGGCCGTTGGCCTTCTCCAGCCGGTTGATCAGCGGCGTTGGGGCGGTGATGATGCGGGCGGTCCAGGTACCATCCCCCGGCTCCACCACGATCTGGCTGTCCCCGATCTCATGCGCACCAACAGGGGCGGCCAATAGGACCAGCAGGGCCATCAGACCGAGCAGAAGCGATTTCATCACAGAGGTGCCGAAAGAGGTTTCCGTCTTGGGTGCAAGAACGTGACGGGTCACGCACCTGATCACAAGACAAAAACGTCAGCAGGCATGATCAGCCCAGGATGCCGTCGGCATCGAACGGCAGGCGACCTTCAATCTGACCCAGCAGCCGATAATGGCTGAGTCCACTATCGAACTGCCCGGCTGCAACGGCGGCTGCAACATCGGGATTCTTAGCCAAATAGTAGGTTTCGTTGAACTGGTCAGTCGCCAACCGACCCTCATAACGTCCATAGGACAGGTAATGGTCGATGGCCGACCCAATCTGACCGCCAGCAATCGCGCTGGCGACATCGGGATTGAGTTCCAGATAATCGGCAGTGCTGAAATAGGCGTTTGGATTGCGCCCCTCAAACTGACCGAACAGCAGATAATGCTCGAACGCGCTGCGGATTGAGCCGCTGGCGACCGCCTTCGCAATATCGGGATTATGCGCCAGATAATAGTCGGTATCGAAGAAGGCGGCGGGGTCGCGATCTTCCGTCGCCCCAAAAGACCAAAAATGATCTTCCAGTGAGGAAATGGCACCGCCCGTTACGGCCGCCGCCACATCAACATTGCGCAGACCATAATAGGTATCGTCAAAACGCACCTGGGTCAGGTTTTCGCCCCAGTTGCTGGCGTCGATGACGCGGTCTGCGAACTGTACATATTCGACATTATGAATGCTGATGTTGCCCTCTGCGCCGGTAATCACGGCCCAAACGGAACCGCCTTCCGTCCCGGCGGTGATGGCATAGGACGAAGCCGTGCCAGACAGGACGATGCGGTCAAGGCCGGTTCCGCCATCCACCCGGTCACCATTGGTCAATTCAGTGATGACATCATTACCGCCCGCTGCGGCGATGCTGTCTGCCCAGGCGGTGGTGCGGATCGTATCACTGCCATTGGTGCCCGCAATCGGGACAACTTTGACGCTGCTCACCGCATTGGCATATTTACCAAAGGTTACATAGGCCATGTTGCCGGAAAAGCCGATGCCGACACTGTCCCAACTGCTGGAAAGAAGGTTGCTGGCCGTGCCTGGATTGGAGAGCCACT
>CALRNG020000205.1:0-6723 GCA_943369495.1 Rhizobium sp. Q54 | reverse complement strand
ACAGCCATGACACCGGTGCGTACGCCCCGGTCTCCGGCTTCACTGTGGGGCAGTTGCGGGACTGGCTTCTGTCTGATGCCGCCTCGCCAGCGGTGCTGGCAGGGCTCAGCCCCGGCCTGACCCCGGAAATGGTGGCGGCAGCATCGAAGCTGATGCGCAACCAGGACCTGATCGCGGTGGGGCGCCGGGCGCGTGTCGTGACGGCTTTCCGCACCACGATTGGGTTGCCGGGTCGCCTGTCGGTGCGGTTGCAGCCCAACCACCCCACCGATGATCCCACGGCCATCGCGGCCAGCATCCTGGACGGGCTGATGTATGGCTGTGGTGACGCCACCATCGGCATCAATCCCGCCACCGACAGTGTGGGGCGTTGCCTGGACCTTCTGTCCATGATCGACGATCTGCGCCGCCGCTTCGACGCGCCGGTGCAATCCTGCGTGCTGGCCCATGTTACCACCCTGATCCAAGTGATGGAACAGGGCGGCCCGGTCGATCTGGTGTTCCAGTCCATCGCCGGGTCTGAGGCGGCAAACCGGTCCTTCGGCATCGACCTGTCGATCCTTCAGGAAGCGCATGAGGCGGCGCAGAGCCTGAAGCGCGGCACCGTCGGCCAGAATGTGATGTATTTCGAAACCGGCCAGGGCAGTGCCCTGTCAGCCGAGGCCCATCATGGCATCGACCAGCAGACGATGGAGGTCCGGGCCTATGCCGTGGCCAGGGCCTTCAACCCGCTGCTGGTCAATAGTGTCGTCGGCTTCATCGGCCCGGAATATCTCTATGACGGCAAACAGATCATCCGCGCCGGGCTGGAGGATCATTGCTGTGGCAAGCTGCTGGGCCTGCCGATGGGGGTGGATGTCTGTTACACCAACCATGCCGAGGCCGATCAAGATGACATGGACAACCTGCTGACGCTGCTGGGCGTGGCGGGCTGTTCCTACATTATGGGGGTGCCGGGGGCGGATGATGTCATGCTGTCCTATCAAAGCACCTCCTTTCATGACGCCAACTATCTCCGCGCCGCCCTGGGCCTGCGCCCGGCACCGGAATTTGAGGAGTGGCTGATCCGCATGGGCGTGATGGATGCCGGCGGACGGGTACGTCCGGCCCTGTCGGCGGGCAGCGGTGCGGTAAAGCTGATCAACGGGGTGGCGGCATGAGCGACCCCTGGGATCATCTGCGCCGCTTCACGCCGGCCCGCATCGCGCTGGGCCGCACCGGCGATGCCCTGCCGGTGACCCGTTTGCTGGAATTCCAGGCAGCCCATGCGCTGGCGCGCGATGCCGTGCATCAGCCGTTCGATGCCGATGGGCTGGCCGACGCGCTGGCCGACCACGCCACGATGATCGTGCGCAGTCAGGCACCCGACCGCGCCACCTATCTGCAACGCCCGGACCTGGGCCGCCGGCTGCACCCTGATGACGCGGCCCAGCTGTCGGGCATGCGCTGCCCTGGCCAGGGGCCGAAGAAGGCCTATGACGCCGTGATCGTGCTGGCCGATGGGCTGTCGGCCCGCGCCCTGCACGATCATGGCAAGGGATTGCTGGATGCGCTATTGCCGCGCCTGGCGGGCTGGGACCTGGCCCCCATCATCCTGGCGGGGCAAGCGCGGGTGGCGTTGGGGGATGATGTGGCAGCGGCCCTGAATGCCGCCATGGTGGTGACGCTGATCGGGGAACGGCCCGGCCTGACGGCGGCGGACAGTATCGGCGCCTATCTGACCTTTGCGCCGAAGCCGGGCATCACCCGCGATGCCGACCGCAATTGTGTGTCCAACATCCGCCCCGATGGCTATGCGCTGGACGCCGCCGCCGACCTGATCGCCTGGCTGATGGCGGAGGCACGGCGGTTGGCCCTGACCGGCATCGGCTTGAAACAGGACCGGCCAATGGAACTGACAGGTGGGTGATATGGCCTTGTGCCACCCCCCCACCCATCGGTCTTTACGCGCTGGTGTTCACATGGCCGCCGACATCGCCCTTGGCAACGCCGACAATGGCCTCGCGCAGCAGGCGGCCATGGATCGTGTAACCGGCCTGCAGAACCTGCACCACCGTCCCGGCGGGCTTACCGGTATTCTCAAGCTCCATCATGATCTGATGGAAATTCGGATCGGCGGGGGCGCCCATGGCATCCACCTTGACGATACCGGCGCGGTCGAAAGCGGCCAGCAGCTGACGTTCAGTGGCTTCCACGCCGGTCAGCAGGTTGCCAACGGCCTGATTCTCGGTGCGCACATCCTCGCCCACGGCCTCCACGGCGCGGCGCAGATTGTCGGCCACGGCCAGTAATTCCTTGGCGAACTTGGCGACCGCGTATTTGGCGGTGTCCTCACGCTCACGCTCGGCCCGGCGGCGCATATTCTCCGTCTCGGCCAGGGTGCGCAGCATCTGGTCCTTCAGGGACGCGACCTCCGCCTCCAGCTGGGCGACGCGGGCCGCCGCATCGGCACCGGCCTCGGTCGCACCGGCCTGGGCGGCGGGCTCGGCGTTGGGGTCGCTGTCGTGGGTATTGATCGTGTCGGTCATCGCGGAACTTACCCTTGGGAATTCGCAGGTTTGGAAACGGCCCCCTGGTTTAGGCGGGATTGCGCCGCCTGTCGAGATGCCGTGACCCACAAATAAGGTGCCGCCCCCCTTTACCGCAAGGGTAGGTCACCCCATCAACCTGCCGATCAGCTTTGCCGTATAGTCGACCATGGGGATGATGCGGGCATAATTGATGCGGGTGGGGCCGATGACGCCGATGGCGCCCACGATCTGTTCCTTGGTGTTGGCATAGGGGCTGACGATCATCGAACAGCCGGCATGGGAGAACAGGTCATTCTCAGCCCCGATGAAGATCTGCACCCCTTCCGCCTTGCCCGTGGCGTCCAGCATGCGCAGCATCTGCTCGCGCGTTTCCAGCGCCTCGAACAGAGTGCGGATGCGTTCCAGGTCGGAAATGGCGGTGACATCCTCCAGCAGCTTGGCCTGTCCCCGCACGATCAGATAGCCCTGGCTGCCCCGTGCCCCGGACCAGGTGGCAAGTCCCGTCTGCACCACCTTCTGGGTCAGGCTGTCCAGCTGCGACTTCTGCTCCTCCAGCTCCTTCTGGATAAAGGCCCGTGCCTCCGCCAGGGTACGGCCCACGACGCGGGCGTTCAGGTAGTTGCTGGCCATTTGCAGGGCCGAGGGCGGCAGGCCGGTCGGCACCTCCACCACCCGGTTCTCCACCAGCCCATCCTCGGTGACCAGCACCACCAGCGCGCGGCCCGGCGACAGGCTGACAAATTCGATGTGTTTCAGGGGCCGGTCCGTCTTGGGTGCCAGCACGAGACCAGCGCAGGATGACAGGCCCGACAGCAGGTTGGTCGCCTCCTCCAGCACTTCGGGCACCGACCGGCCGCGCGCCGAACAGGTGACCTCTATATCCTCCCGCTCCCGCTCTGTCAGGTCACCGACCTCCAGCAGGCCGTTGACGAACATGCGCAGGCCGGCATCGGTGGGGATGCGTCCGGCGGATGTGTGCGGGGCGATCAGCAGGCCCAGCTCCTCCAGGTCCGCCATGACATTGCGGATGGTGGCCGGCGACAGGCTGGCCGTCAGCCGCCGCGACAGGGTGCGCGACCCTACCGGCTCCCCCGTCTGGACATAGGCTTCCACGATATGGCGGAAAATCTCCCGCGATCGCTGGTTCAGCTCACTGATCATGCCTTCGCACCGGTCCCTTGCCGTTGCCTTCATCCAGAAGAGTAGTAGGCGACACCAGCCAAATCAATGGAGGGCGCACCATAGCATGGCTGGACGCCGGCGCGCCTGCATTGCTATGACGGGGGCCGGACATCCCCAAGATCACGGAAGACATCATGACCCGCCCCTCCGGCCGTCTGGCCGATCAGCTCCGCCCTGTCAGCCTGGAGACCAATTTCTCCCGCCATGCCGAGGGGTCGTGCCTGGTGAAGTTCGGTGACACCCATGTGCTCTGCACCGCCAGCGTGGATGAGAAGGTGCCCCCCTTCCTGCGCGGCAAGGGCCAGGGCTGGGTGACGGCGGAATATGGCATGCTGCCGCGTTCCACCCATACCCGCACCGACCGTGAGGCGGCCAAGGGCAAGCAGTCGGGACGCACCCAGGAAATCCAGCGCCTGATCGGTCGGTCGCTTCGCGCCGTCACCGACCTGAAGGCCATGGGCGAGGTGCAGATCAAGGTCGATTGCGACGTGATCCAGGCCGATGGCGGCACCCGCACCGCCAGCATCACCGGCGCCTATGTCGCCCTGCATCTGGCGTTTCAGCATCTGGTGCGCGTGGGCACCCTGTCCGCCATCCCCCTGATCGATCAGGTCGCCGCCATTTCCTGCGGCATCTATAATGGCGTGCCCGTGCTGGACCTGGATTATCCTGAAGACAGCAATGCCGGGGCTGACGCCAATTTCGTGCTGACCGGCCGCGGCGGCATCGTGGAAATCCAGGGCACGGCCGAGGACAAGCCGTTTGACGAGAGCGAATTCATGGCCCTGATGGCGCTGGCCCGCAAGGGCATTGGCGAACTGACGGCGCTGCAGCGTCAGGCGTTGGGGCTGTAAGGGCAAACACCCGTATCCTTGCAGGCATCGGGCCTGCGGGGATACGGGTCACAAGGCCGAAACATCCCGGCGATCATGAAGCAAGCGCAGGATCACCACCTCTTCCTGCTCCACCCGGTAGTAAATGCTGTAAGGCGGCACGGTACTCAGGCGTCGGCGGTTACCCGCGACCCGTTCACCAAGGGCCGGAAAGGTGACCAGCCCCTCAGCGGCATCCAGCAGGCGGCGGGCCATGCCCTCCGCTGCCGCCGGGTTGAAGTCGGCAATGTAAAGCCTGATGCTCTGAAGATCGCCAATGGCCTCCGCTGTCCAGGTGATCGGCATCGCCAATTAGGAACGGATGCCAGGCGCCGGCAATTCATCCGCCGCGCCCCAGGAGAGCAACCATCGGCGCACATCGCCATGATCCACAACCCGGCCATCCCGCACGCTGGCTTCCGCCAAGCGCAGGGCCTGTTCAACATCGTCCGGCAACGGCGCGATGATCGGTTGTGAATGTCCGTCCATCTGCTGACGATAGCATGAAGATGCTGACGCCACCAACATTGAACAGGGCACGCGGGGGCAGGTCGGCGATTGTAGCAACGCCAGTGCCTTGAACTGTCTTCAATCTTTCTGGCAAAAGCCGCTATATCTGGGATCGCCACTCGACATTTCCCGACCTTGACGGCCAGCGCCACCGGAGCCCCCATGACCATCCCCCGCCTGTTCAGCGGTGACACGCTGGTGATCGCCACCCACAACAAGGGCAAGGTGCCGGAGATTGCGGCGCTGCTGAAAGACCATGTTGCGAAGTTCCCCAGTGCCGGCGAACTGGGTCTGGGGGAGCCGGAAGAGACGGAGACGACCTATATCGGCAATGCCATGCTGAAGGCACGGGCCGCCGCCATCGCGTCCGGCCTGCCGGCGCTGGCCGATGACAGTGGCCTGTCGGTCGACGGCTTGGACGGCGATCCCGGTGTCTATTCGGCGCGCTGGGCGGGCCCGACCAAGGATTTCAGCATCGCGATGGAGAAGGTGCGTGTGGCGCTGGAATCATCGCCAGACCGCAAGGGCGACCGCGCCGCCTTCATCTGCGCCCTGGCCCTGGCCTGGCCCGATGGGCATGTGGAGGCGGTGGAGGGCCGGTTTGACGGGCGCCTGACCTTCCCGGCACGCGGCGCGCGGGGCTTTGGCTATGATCCGATCTTCATTCCCGACGGCTATGACATCACCTGTGGGGAGATGGACCCCGACCTGAAACATGCCATCAGCCACCGTGCCGACGCGTTTGCCAAACTGAAAGCGCTTTGCTTCCAAGCAGGCTGAAAAAGAGTCGGATTCATTATGATGTTCTGGTATTGTTCCCATCACCCGTCAGACGCGGCGGGAGGAATGATTGGGGGAAAAACAATGATCGGATATGTGACGCTGGGGACCAACGACCTGGCGCAGGCCGCTGTGTTCTATGACGCCATTGCCAAGGAACTGGGCACGGGCCGGATGATGGAATGGCCGACCTTCATCGCCTGGGGCACGCCCGGCGGTGGGGCCGGCATCGGGGTGGGAAAGCCGTTCGACGGCAATCCGGCGACCGTTGGCAATGGCGTGATGGTGGCGTTGGAAGCGAAGGACAAGGAACAGGTCCATCGCCTGCATGAACTCGCCCTGTCGCTCGGCGGCACCTGCGAAGGCCCGCCGGGTCCGCGCGGTGATAGTTTTTACGCCGCCTATTTCCGCGATCTGGACGGCAACAAGCTGAATGTCTTCCTGATGACCGGACCGATGTAACCGGTATCTGCCGCCGGCCCCTGGAGGGTGATCGCTTCAAATGCTTTCATTTGAAGCGTGAATCACATGGAAAGCCAAAAATGCTTACAGCCTATCAGGTGCTTCCGAAAGCGCCTGATAGACTCTTGCCGGAGCTGGCGGCATCTTGTCACTGCTGTGCCGGGTTCGCCGCCGGGGGCGGTGTTGGCTCTGGCGCCGGCGGCGGTGCGCGTTCGGCACAGGCATCGCCGATGGCCTGATAGGCCCCGCCGGCACCCGCCAGGCTGAACGTGTCGGTGGTCCGGCTGCCGCGCAGGCTGGTGCCCCGCACCACCAGGGTCGATCCCTGGCGCAGGGCCTGCGCGATGGCGCGATCGGTGCCTTCGTCCCGTGCCCAGGCCTGTTCA
>CALRNG020000204.1:0-6770 GCA_943369495.1 Rhizobium sp. Q54 | reverse complement strand
TGGCCGCGCACGCCATCTGGGTGGACCGCTATCGGTTGCGGTTTGCGGCCCTGGTGCATCACCCGCTGCATCTGGAGAACGGGTTGACGCCGGAACAGGCCGATATCCTGTTCCGCCTTGAACGCGACGCGCTGGCCCATATGCGCCATGTCATCGTGCCGTCCCGCGCCACCCTGCGGGGCGTGGTGGACCTGTCGGTGCCGCCGGCCCGCATCAGCATCGCCAATCCCGGCACCGATCCCGCCGACCCGGCCATAGGCAGCGGCGGGGTTCCCACCATCCTGTGCGTGGCCACCCTAACCCCGCGCAAGGGGCATCTGGTGCTGATCGAGGCTTTGGCCCGCCTCAAGCATCGGCCCTGGCGACTGGTCCTGGTGGGCAGCGATGCGCGCCATCCCGGACAGGCCGCCGCCATCGCGCTGTCCATTGCCGGACATGGTCTGGCCGACCGGGTGCGGATGGCGGGCGAATTATCAGGCCCAGCACTGGATGCCGAATGGCGGGATGCCGACCTGTTTACCCTGGTCAGTTTCCATGAAGGCTACGGCATGGTGGCCGCCGACGCCCTGAAACGCGGCCTGCCCTGCATCGTCACCGATGCCGGCGGTCTGGCAGAAGTGGTGCCCCCCGATGCCGGAGCCGTGGTGCCGCCGGGCGATGTGGATGCGCTGGCGGCGGCCTTCGACACGCTGCTGTCCGATCCCGCCGCCCTGGAGGCCGCCCGTGTGGCGGCGCGGCGGGCCGGAGAGCGGTTGCCGACCTGGCAACATTCTGTGTCGTTGATCAGGGACGCCCTCTCCGGCATCCTGGTTTCTTCAGGAAAGTGATCGGACACCGGCATGAAGCTTGATTTCGACCCCGAATGGCTGCACCTGCGCGAACCGCTGGATGAGGCGGCGCGGGCCGTGGGGCTGGCCTGGGCCTTCGGCCGCGTGCTGCCCAGCCATCCCATGATCATCGATCTGGGTGCGGGGACCGGCAGCAATGTCCGTCAATTGGCCATGAAGTTGGGGCGGCAGGCGCAGGATTGGACCCTGATCGAGAAGGATCGCAAGCTGCTGGCCAAGGCGCCGGGGGAGATCGGGCGCTGGGCCGACCGCAATGGCTGGGAACATAAGGAACAGCGCCGCGCCTATATGATCACCTGTGATGACATGGCCGTGCGGGTGGAGATGCGCAGCTTCGATCTGGCCCAGGACCCGGCCGATCTGGGCCTGAACCAGTATGATGGCATCACGGCCAAGGCCCTGTTTGATCTGGTGTCGCAGCCCTGGCTGGACCGGTTCGTCAAGGAACTGGCCAGTTGCGGCTTCCCGCCCCTGCTGGTGACGCTGACGGTCGATGGGCGGGTCGAATTCTCGATCCCGGATGAGGATGACGGCTTCGTGCTGGACCTGTTCCACACCCATATGGGCCGCGCCAAGGGGCTGGGCGGGCCGGCCCTGGGGACGGCGGCCCCGCAGGCCCTGATCACCGCCCTGACGGGGGCGGGGTATAAGGTGGAAACGGCCCAGGCCGACTGGAAGATCGGGCCAAAACAGATCGCGGCCCATCTGGCCATGATCGCCGGCTATGAAAAGGCCGCAAGCGAGCAGGACCCCGGCAGTGCCCCGCGTATTCGCGCCTGGGCCGACCGCCGCCGCCATCTGGCCAGCGAACAGGGCGCCCGCCTGATGGTCGGGCACCAGGATCTGCTGGCCCGACGGTAGCCCTTTTTCAGCAGACAAGCCCCATCCGCATGACCGAAGCACCCAGGGACACCCGTCCGTTGGGGGTACCGTCGCATGCGTTCAAGATGGGGGTGCGGATGGCGGCCATCAAACAACCGCATGGCTTCTGTGATGAAACGCACATCGAACATCGTTCAAATTCCGCTAAACAGTCTTCACCGCGATGATGCATGACGGTTTTAAACAAGAAATCGCCACAATCGCAATAACGAGTGAGCCAAATGGTCCACAGGCAAGCGCCAAACATTGGCGCCTCAGATGAACTGTGCCTTGTGGGACCACATATGGAGAGAAAAATGTCGCGTATTGCTTCTGCCCTGCTTGGTGGTGTTGCTCTGGTCGCCGTTGGCGCCGCTCCGTCCCTGGCGCAGTCGCCCTTCGACGGTGCCTATGTCGGTGCCTTCACCGGTTACACGGACAACAATGCTTCCGCCGCCTCGGGTACCGCCCGTGCCGATATCGACAGCGATGGCTGGCTGTATGGCGCCTATGCCGGTTACGGCAAGACCTTCGACCAGTTCTATTTCGGTGCCGAAGCCGAAATCGGTTCGGCCAGCCTGTCGGACAACGCCGGCCGGGTCGCCGGTCTGCCAGCCAAGCTGGACGCCAATGAAAGCTGGGGCCTGTCGGCCCGCGCCGGTTACCTGGTCAGCGACAACGCCCTGCTCTATGCCCGCGCAGGCTGGCAGCGCACCAACTATGACGTCACCGTCGGCACCGGTGCGACCCAGGTGAAGGCCAGCGACAATCTGGACGGCTATCGTCTGGGCGGCGGTCTGGAATATGCCGTGACAGACAATGTCCTGGTCCGGACCGAATACAACTACGTCAACTATGACAATAGCAACTTCCGTGAGAACCAGGTGCGCGTGGGCGTTGCCTACCGCTTCTAAGGTTTAAGGAAGCAGGTTCCCATCCCGGCCCGCAGCCCCACAGCGGCCGGGATGGTGGCGGGCCTTATCCGCCCTCATGACAGGCCCGCCCCGCCGCCCCCGGCACCGTCCCCACGGTGCCGGGGGTTTCGCGTTCGGGGCTTGGCCTGTCATGATTGAGCAACGTTCAAAAATTTTCTCGACTGTGACAAAAATCACTTTGAACGTCGTTCATTTCTTGGTATCAATGTCCTGCGACGGCCAGCGACGAATGTCATAACATACTGGCACGCAATGAGAATTCAAATTGAAGACGGTATGGCGCTCCAGCGGGGCATCGCCGAGCCATGCCCGCCTGAACCATGTTGGAGGGAAGAATGTCGCGCATTGCTTGCGCCTTGCTGGGCCTTGTCCTGGTCAGTGCCATTGCCGCCCCGTCGCGGGCGGAAACCGCGTTCGACGGGCTTTATCTGGGCGTCTATACGGGTCTGGTGAAGAATGCCGGTGCCGCCCCCGCCTCGGTCACCAAAGGCGCCACTGGGATGGCGGGGGCTGTCCGGGCCACGATGGATAGCGATGGCTGGGTCTATGGCGCCTATGCCGGCTACGGTCAGGTGTTCAGCAACAATTTCTACCTGGGTGGGGAGATCGATCTGGGCAGCATCGACATGTCGGGCAAGGGCCAGATCGGAACGGCGCCGGCCAAGCTGAATATTGACGAGAATTTCAGCCTGTCGATGCGCGCCGGCTATATGGTGTCCGATGACAGCCTGCTTTACGGAAGGGTCGGCTGGCAGCGCAGCGCCTATTCGGTGGATGTCGGCAGCGGTGCCTCACGCCTGACCTATGACGGCACCCTGGAGGGTGTGCGTTATGGCGTGGGCTATGATTACGCGCTGACCGACCGGATCACGCTGCGTGCCGAATATAACCGCACCGACTTTGAAAAGGTCCGGGATGACGAGGTGCAGGGTCGCCTTGGTCTCTCATACCGCTTCTGATCTCCTTCCATCCCGGCTGGCGGCCCCACGACAGCCGGGAGGGTGACGGGCCTTTCGCCCCTCATGACGGGTCCGTCTGTCCCCCCGGCATTGTCCCCACAATGCCGGGGGTTCCTTTTTTCAGCGTTTACCGGAAACGGCGCGGTCGCCGACATAGGGATTGCTCTGCCGTTCCTGGCCGAAGGTGGACAGGCCGCCATGGCCAGGCAAGAAGGTGACATCGTCACCCAGCGGGAACAGCTTTTCCCGGCAGGAGCGGACCAGGTCGTCCAGATTGCCGCCGGGGAAATCGGTGCGGCCGATGGAGCCCTGGAAGATCACATCGCCGACAATGGCGAATCGTGACGCCTCATGGAAAAACACGACATGGCCCGGTGTGTGGCCCGGGCACTGCAGCACCTGCAGCGTCAGGTCGCCCACGGTGACCGTATCGCCATCGACCAGCCAGCGGTCGGGCGTGAAGGGCCGGGCATAGGGCATGCCATAGCCGGCCCCATGTTCCTTCAGGGCGATGATCCAGTAATTATCCTCAATGGCCGGCCCTTCCACGGGGACCTTCAGCAGGTCGGCCAGGTCGGCCACGGCGGCGGCATGGTCGACATGGCCATGGGTGACCAGGATACGTTCCACCGTCAGCCCGTTCTGCGCCACGGCCTTGCGGATCTGATCGACCCCGCCGCCGGGATCAATCACGGCGGCGCGCAGGGTTTTTGTGCACCAGATGATGGAGCAATTCTGCTGGAACGGCGTGACCGGGATGATCACAGCCTTCATGGGGGGTGTCGCACTCATCCCTGTCTCACGCCTTCCGTCGCACGAATTTCAATGCCGTATGCGTGGGTGACACCGCGCATACCTTGTTGTCAACCAGCCCGGCACCCCGACCGCCTGCGAAAACATCCTCCTGGGTGATGTCGCGCCGCCCCTTGGGATAGATGATCCACAGGCCGGATTTGGGGCCCAGGTCCGGGGCAAGGGCGGCCACCGCGTCCAGATCGGCGATGCTGTCGGCCACCAGCAGGACAAGATCGGCATCATTACCAGCCTCGCCCGTGATCCCGCCGCGCGCCAGTTCGGCGGAAAGGACGGAATCGGGCCGCTGCCCGCGCAGGGCCACACGCTGCCCCGGCTTGACGCCCAGCTTGTCCAATACGGTCTTCGGGTTCTGGATGCGGTGCAACCAGTCGGCGGCCTTGGCCGCACCCAGCGTCAGGGACAGGGTGCCGGCGGGCGCGGTCAGCACCAGATCATCGCCGGCGACAGCGGCCCCCGTCAGGTCGGCCAGCATCAGTTTCACCCGCATCTCACCGCGCAACAGCAGATGATCGCCCTCCAGCATGGCCTTGCCAATGCTGGTGACGCCGTTCCATGTGGCGGTGACGGTTGCTTCCTGTCCCATGGCGTCACACCCTCGCTGCCAGTTCGAGCAAACCCCGATCGCGGATGCCCAGTTCG
The DNA here is from genome assembly GCA_943369495.1 of Rhizobium sp. Q54. GTDB lineage: Bacteria > Pseudomonadota > Alphaproteobacteria > Azospirillales > Azospirillaceae > Niveispirillum. The sequence continues at coordinate 1,712 of CALRNG020000204.1, read as the reverse complement.
GCCAGATGGTTGATCAGGCTGGTCAGGTAATCGACATTACGCCCCGACTGCCCCACCCCTTGGCGGATCAGGGCGGCGGTGCCGTCCAGACCCAGGCGGCCGCAATATTGCGGATGATCCGGATCGGCGGTGAAGGTCAGGGCCTGCACATCGCCGTCTGCCATCCTCACCCGCAGCCGGCGCGGGATATAGACGCGGTAGGCCATTTCCCGCTGCCACAGGTAATCCAGTACGCCGGGCACCGCATCGGCGGCGACGCGATAGACGCGGCCCCGGCAGGACCCGCCCCGGTCCAGGCCCAACACAGCACCGGGCCGTTCCGGTGTGCCGCGATGCTGATGACTGTAGATGCAGAAGCCGCGATGATATCCCTTCAGCAGCGCCGCGCGCTGCTCCACGAAATCGAAGCCCGGATTCCACATCAAGGAGCCATAGGCGAAGACCCACAGGTCGCTGCCGGGCGGGTGGTCGAAATCGGGGACGGGGCCGCTGTCGCTCATTCCGGGTTGCCGGTTCCATTTCGCAATCGCAAAATGGTAACGCAAGCCCGCCCCCCGTGCCAACGCGGATATCCCCATGCTGCATCGTTACCGCCCGCTGTTCCTGGCCTTGTCCGTCGCCATCCTGCTGCTGCTGGCCTATACGGCCTGGTGGTCGACGCTGGCCTGGCGGGTCCGCACGGCCCTGGCCGACGCCCCGGCCAAGGCTTTGTCTGAGAAAGGCGTGCAACTGGACCTGCGCGATCCGGTGGTGGGTGGGTTCCCGCTGTCGGTGACGGTGGACCTGTCGGGCGTGCGGGCGCAATGGCCCAGCGGGACCGTGGTTGAAACCGGTGCGGTAACGGCGACGGCGTTTGCCTGGGCGCCCATTGACATCACCCTGGCCTCGACCGCGCCGATGCGTCTAGATCTGGCGGGATCGGCCCGGCATGACCCGATGACCGGGACCGCCGACAGTGTGCTTGTGCAGGCCAGCCTGGGCCTGGATGGCAAGCCGAAGCAGGTGACGGCCAGCTTCCAGTCGGCCACGGTCGGGATGGTAGAGGGGGGCAACCCGTTGAAGGCGGAAGACGTGATCCTGACCTGGACCGCCCCGTCCCAGCCGCCCGCCGGCCCGACTGACAGCCAAGGTCAGACCAGTCTGCTGGTCAATGGCCTGGACCTGCCGGGTGCCGTGCCCGCCCCGTTGCAGCAGCGGATTGATCAGCTGGCCCTGTCCTATGAACCGCGCGGCCCCCTGCCCACCAAACCCAGCGTGGAGGGGATGACCGCCTGGCGCGATGGCGGCGGTATCCTGGATATAAGGTCGTTCCGGGTGCTGTGGAGCGGAATGGATCTGCGCGCCAACGCCACCCTGGCGCTGGACCACGACATGCAGCCGGAAGGGGCGGGCACGGCGGAACTGTCGGGGGCGGCGGCCCTGATCGATGTCATGGCCACGCGCGGCAATGTCCCGGTCGAACAGGCGACCCTGATGAAACAGGGGCTGAAAGGCCTGACGAGGCGCAGTGATGACGGGCGCGACATTCTGTCAGTGCCCGTCACCTTGCAGAACCGGCAGCTTTCCGTTGGCCCCGTCGTGGTCGGGGTGATGCCGGAAGTGCCGTGGAATTGAGGCGTTCCCCGTGTCATCCCTTACCCCCGCACCAGTTCCGCCGGGCTGCGGAACAGCAGGTCGCGGGGGCTGACGCGGGCGATGAAGGCGGCGAAGTC
>CALRNG020000203.1:0-6801 GCA_943369495.1 Rhizobium sp. Q54 | reverse complement strand
GACGCGGCATGAAGGGGGCGCCGAAGCAGGTGCTGAACGTCGCCTGCGGCTCCGTCACGCCCTTTTCCGTGCCGGCCACGCGGGCCGTGTAACCGGACAGGAAATGGTACATCGCCTGTTCGGATGACAGTTTGGAAATGGGCGGCAGCACCCCGAACGCATCTGCCGTCAGCATGATGATGTTCAGCGGCTGACCACCCAGACCTGTCGCCGACGCATTCGGGATGAACTCGATCGGGTAGGAGGCGCGGGTATTCTCCGTCAGGCTGGCATCGTCCAGGTCCAGTTCCCGGCTCTGCGGATCCATGACAACATTTTCCAGGACCGTGCCGAAACGGCGCGTGGTCTCGAAAATCTCCGGCTCGGCCTCTGCTGACAGGCGGATAACCTTCGCGTAGCAGCCGCCTTCGAAATTGAAGACGCCACGGTCGGACCAGCCATGTTCATCATCGCCGATCAGGGTGCGCGAACTGTCAGCCGATAGGGTGGTCTTGCCCGTGCCGGACAGGCCGAAGAAGATGGCCGTATCGCCACCCGCCCCGATATTGGCCGAGCAATGCATGGGCAGCACGCCCTGTCCCGGCAGCAGGAAATTCAGGATGGAGAAGATCGACTTCTTGATTTCGCCGGCATAGGAGGTGCCGCCGATCAGGACCAGCCGTCGCTTGAAATTGATGACCACGAACACGTCGGACCTTGTGCCGTCCCGTTCCGGCACGGCGCGGAAATCGGGGGCCTGCAACACGGTGAAGGCCGGTTCAAACGCCGCACGATCCTTCAGGGCTGGGCGGATGAACATGTTCTGTGCGAACAGATTGTGCCAGGCGTGCTGGGTCACGATGCGCACCGGCAGGCGGTAGGCGGCGTCGGCCCCGGCATAGAGGTCCTGCACGAAGACCTCACGGTCCTGCAAAAAGGCCGTGACGCGGGCATGCAGCCGGTCAAACGCCTCTTCGGTAAAGGGCTTGTTGGGACCCCACCAGATATCGTCGGCGGTGGTCTCTTCCTTCACTGTGAACTTGTCATTGGGGGAGCGGCCCGTATGCTGGCCGGTGATGGCGACCAGGGCGCCGTCCTTGGACAGCTTAGCCTCCCCACGGCGCAGGGCCTGCTCATACAACGCACCGACGCTCAGATTCCAATGGGCGGCCTTCAGATTGGTCAGGCCCAGATAATCCAGACCGAAGCTGCTGATGACGGGACCGGTATGTTCCACGTTGGGTTTCTCCCTCTCCACGATCGACTTTGGACACCGTCCCCTTTTGGCGGGGATCGCCCTCGGTAGTGCCGGAAAGGGCGCTACGGGGCATTTTATGTAACGGCGTCGATAGCATTACCGTTCCCGCCCCATGCGCGCAAGCCCGCACCCCCCGCGACAGACATGCGCAGGTGGCAAAGCAACGGGAGGAAAATCAGAGATGAAGACCCAGTGCGGGGCAGGCGCGTTTGAGCTTTCCTGCGGCTTCCGACGTCTTGACCAGCATCTCCATGCGCTTGGCGGTCGCCAGGATATGCAGCGTGCCATCCGGATCATCCAACCGGGCGGCGCGCTGGGCCATGGCCATGAAATCCGGTAGTGCCGCCGATGCCGTTTCACCGCCATTCAGCCGATCCAGCAACCGGGCCAGGGCACGGGAAAGCAGGTCGACCCCATCATCCCCGGTCCGTGCGGCCGCTGCGAAATCTTCCAGCTCTGCCTTCGCGGCGGCGGAATCATCGGCGTAGCTGCTGCGGAACCGGTCGCACGCCTCTACCAGCCTGTCCTTCTCCAGCAACATATAGACGGTGGTGGAGGGTGAACAGGCATGGCAGAAGGGGCCGTAGCTCTCGAACGTATTGATAATGCCGGTGATGATGATGTCGGGGTTAGACCCTGTCACTTCGCGCAGGCTGATGCGCTTATCCGCCGGCTGCACCGGCAGCAGCCGTCCGTCCGCGAGCCGTAGCGGCAGCAGCTTTTCACAGGTCCAGCAATTGCCGCCCGTCGCCGCCTCGATCAGCAGCAGCGGACCCCAGGCGGTTTCCACAACCGGGTCCTCCGACGGCGAAACAAAGCGTTCCACCGGCGGCAGGGCGATGCTTGCTACCGGCTTTGGCCGTGCCTTGTCCGCTTTGTGATAGAGCGTGACGGTCGTTGACAGGCCTTCGTCTGGCTCTTTGAACGGGTCCAGGCAGGGTCGCCAGCCCACCACCACCCATTCTCCACCCTTAGCGGCTGCCGACCGCCCGACCCCGGTCAGGGCCAGGGCGGGTTCGGCAATGCCTTCTGCCGCCAGCGCCGCCGCCATCTCCGTCTCTTCCGCCGTTTGGCATTCGGTGACCGGGCGGGCATAGGCGGTGGAGGCCAGGAGGCAGAGGGTCAGGATGGCCGCGAGCAGGGGAAAGCGCATGGAAAGGACCCGGTTGTGGAGTCCCTTCCTTGTGCGCCATGACGCGGGATTTTGCGAGGGGGCGTGCGTCAGGCGGGATGCGCCCCCGCCTTGGCTGCCAGTTCCAGCGCCTTGGCCAAGGCCTCATCGGCGGGCGTTTCAACATCCGGCGTCACACCCTGGCCTTCCCAGCCCCAGTCACTGTCGGGGTCATAGGTGCGGCCCACGGGGATGAAGGCGGCGAACCGGTCGCCCACCGGTTCCACCCCGCCGAAATGCCCGGCGCCATAGGTCTTCTCCCCCACCAGGGTGGCGCGCTTCGTGCGCTTGAAGGCCAGCGCCAGATGTTCGGCGGCGGACGCGCTACGCCGCGATGTCAGGTAATAGACCGGTACCGATTGCAGACGCATTTCCGACAGGTCGGGCGTGACCGTATGGTCCTGCCGCACGACACCGCCGGGGGCCACGCGGTTGACCAGGGAGGCGAAGGCCGGCATGCCATGCGCGAAGGCCGACACGCGGGTATCCATGCGGACCAGTGTGGTCGGCTGACCATAGAGCAGGGGCAGGATCGCGTCCATTTCGGCCAGGCCGCCGCCCCGGTGCGGGCGGGCATCGATGATCAGGGCCTTGGCGGTGGCTGCGTTGGCCAGCAGGAAGCCCCGCGCCTGCGCAATCATCTTCTCGTCGCCCATGAAGGCATTGAAGCGCAGATAGGCGACATCGCCGATCATCTTCACCTCCTCCAGGCCCGGCGGGCCGTTTGCCTTGGTGCTGGCCGGGGCGTCGGGGGCCTGTTTGCGCGGGGCGCGGCTGGCAAAGACCCCCTTGGGCGCCAGACGCAGATGGCCATCCTTGGCGATGGCCTGCAGGTCGGCGGTCACCTTCTCTCCGAAGGAGCTGGGGTCGGTCAGGTCGGCATAGGCGTCGGTGTCCGCCTTCTGACGCAGCATGGCGGCATAGCGCGCCCCAATATCGGGGAAGACGAAATTGTCGTTCAGACTGTCGGCCAGACCGCGCAGCACGGCCTGACGTTCCGCCTTATCCATAGGCGTCACCGGCGCCTCCACCGCCGTGCTGGCCGGCGCCGTCTGGGCCAGGACGGGCAGAGTCAGGCTGCTGGTGGCAACCAGGGCGAGGGTGAGGAAATGGCGGCGCTGCATCATGGGGCTTTCTCCGGTCCGGTGCCTTGTGGCGTGCCGTCGGATGAAGCATGCCGCGTGCCAGAGCTTAAATGACTGTATCCACTGGATTTTAGTGGAGAAGGCACTGTCCGTTTCCGAACGTCTGTCCGAAACCGGACAGCGCCTGTCCGGTCAGGGCAGCACGGGCGTGCTGTCACTGGCCGGGCGCCTCCGCCCGCCTGTCTCAATCGGCGCAGAACCATTCCCGGCTATAAACCTCACGGCCATTCACCCAGGTGGAATGGACCTTGATCCCCGCAATATCGCCCGCCCGGCCCTCATTGGCATAGCGAACAGGGTCGTCATCCAGGATGACCAGATCGGCCATCTTCCCCGCCTCCAGCGTGCCGACATAGGTATCGGCGTGGCATTGCCAGGCGGCGAACCGCGTCTGGGCCATCAGGGCCAGTTCGATCGGCACACATTCGGCCGGGTTCAGCACCCAGCCGCCGTCCGGCCCCTCTGTCATCCGCGTCACCGCATCCTGCACCCGCTTCAGCGGGGTCAGCGGGCCAACGGTATAGTCGCTGTGCAGGGAGAAGGGCATGCCGGCATCATGGACCGACTTGCAGCGATCCAGCATCTGTACCCGGTCATCGCCCAGCAGCTTTTTCAGTACGGGACCCCATTTCACCACATGCTCGATCAGGAAGGAGGGCGACAGGCCCAGGCCGACCATGTCGCTAATCTGCTGATCATGCAGGATGGAACAATGTTCGATCCGGTGGCGCAGGTTGCGGTTCAGCAGACCCTGTTGATCCACCTCCATGAAGCTGGCCAGGACATTATCGATGGCGCCGTCGCCATTGGCATGGATCATCACCTGCCATCCCCGGCGCTGGGCGGCGGCCAGGGCCTGCGTCAGGGTCTGGGGATTGATGTCCATGTTGCCGTTGACGTTTGTGCCCAGATATTGCTGGCGCACCCGGTCCTGGCCCCAGGCCGTATAGGGTTCGCGCAGCAGGCCCGTCACGCCCTGGTTCGATCCGTCGGCAAACAGCTTGATGGCCTGTTTCAGGAACATCGGATCGCTGACATCGGGGCTGCCGCTGATCAGAAGATCGGCGCTGTCGGGGAAGCCCCATTCGTCGATGAAGCTGGCGCTGCCTAGCCGGACGGGATGGCCAAAGGCCTGCATCGCGGCATTCAGGATGGCACGTTCCGCCGTCACACCGACGGCGATGCCGGTTGCGGCATCGTTCAGCATGGTGTTGCCGTTGGCGACCGCCGTCTCGAACAGCTTTTTCAGGTTGCCGGCCAGGGTGGCGAATTCCCAGACCAAGGTGCGGGGCGATTTTTTCAAGGCTTTGCCCATCAGTTTCTGCGCCGGCATTTCCACCAGCACGCCGGACGCCGTCCCCTTGTTCGGGCCGTCGAAATAGGTGGCGACCTTCCCACCCGCAAGCGGAGGGGGATTGGCAAGGTCGATCTCCGCCATCGCCATCGCGGTGCGGTTCAGGAAGCTGATATGGCCGGACCCGGCGGTCAGCGAGACGGGGTTCTGCTGACTGGCGTCTTCATTACCGAACAGCCGGTCGAACCAGTCGATGGTGGGATTGACCCATTCCACCATCTGCGACGGGTCGATGCCGGCACCCAGGATGAACGTTTTCTTGTCCGGCGCCTTGGCAATGGCCGCCCGCAGCAGGTTTTCGACATAGTCGATGCTGTAGATGCCGCTGGCGGGCGGGGACAGGTCGATGAAGCCCATTTCCCCAGCGCTGGCCACGATATGCATATGCGGATCGACAAAGCCGGGCAGCAGAGTGCGCCCCTGCAGGTCGATCTCCTGCGTGCCATGGGGGGCGGCGCGACGCAGGTCTGCCAGCGGACCCAGGGCCACGATCTGCTGTCCCTTGACCAGCATGGCGTCCGCCGTCTGGCCGAAATCCGCCAGGGTGCGGATGGTGCCGCCATGGAACAGATAGGCCGGATCAAACCCCAGCAGCCGGGCCACGCCGTCTGCCGCCCGTTCAATTATCTGGCCGATCACGGAGCCGCCGGACGCTGCACTCATCGCCTCCTGGACGCCCTCATTCAGGATGTCGGGTGGCAGGGCGGCGATGGGGGCAAAACGGCTGCGGATCTCTGTGGCGCGATGGTGAAAGCAGCTGGGTCCCATGACATCCTCCGATAGAATAGACATGAGTTAAGTTACACCAAAAGAAATTTAAGGCATATGACAATTGAGATCTTGTGGCTTTGTCAGGCCCCCGCCACCTCCGCCAAGCGCACCAGCTCCGCCCGCGCCATATCGGCGTCCCGCGCACGGATGGCGAAGGGCAGGCGGGCTGTCACGGTGCCGGCGGCAAGGTCGCAGCCGTCGGGATCGATCCCGGTCAGGTGCCAATCGCCCGCCGGCTGCTCCAGAAGGCGGGTGGCGTAAAGGGCCAGAGTGTCGGCATGGTCCTGGTTCATATGGGCGACGATATCACCATGCCGTGGGGCCAGTTCCTGCCAGTCGGCGGGCGGCAAGCGTAAAGCATCGGTCTCCAGGCTGTGGATACGCCCGAATCCGGCCACCATATGGCCCCGCTTTGCCGTCACCCGCCACAGGGCGAAATCGCGGAAACCCGCATAGGCGCGGGCCGACGGATGGCGGGCGATGAACCGTTCCAGCAGCAGGGGGTCGCCGGCCCGTTCCACCATGCCCTGCACCGACAGGCGCGGTCCGGTCAGGCGGTCGGCATGGCCCGCTGTGGCATCGAACAGCAGGCCGCAGCGGCTGTCAGTCTCCAGATTGCGGGTATGTTCGGCCAGACGCGAGATCAGCAGCAAAGGGCTGGCATCCAGGTCGAAGGCCACCAGCACCAGCGACGGGCTGGGCCAGCCCTCGATCCCGCCTTCCATGCCGGGCCGGGACAGCGTGGCCAGGGTTGCCAGCGTGGTCCCGCGCATCAGGGTGCGTGCCGCAAAGCCGATATCGGCGGGCATAGTCCCGTTTTCCTGCTCTCCAACCGCCATAGAAGCTCCTCGCAATTCTCATACCAGCGGCACGAAATCTTGACCTTTGGTCACTCTTTCCTGCGCCTCAATCGCCGGCGCCAGCATCCGCTGGCTTGGCTACGCCGCATGTGCGGCGCGGCGGCGGTCGCCGCCGTACCAACGGTCATAAATTATGACCGTTGGTCACTCTTTCCTGCCCTTCAATCGCCGGCGCCAGCATCCGCTGGCTTGGCTACGCCGCATGTGCGGCGCGGCGGCGGTCGCCGCCGTACCAACGGTCATAAATTATGACCGTTGGTCAC
>CALRNG020000202.1:0-6801 GCA_943369495.1 Rhizobium sp. Q54 | reverse complement strand
TGGGCCCTTACAGCCGACCCTCTGTCTCGCAGTCCTATGTCTTTGCCTGCGCCGATGGCAAATGGATCGCCCTGCATATGTCGTCGCCGCCAAAATTCTGGGAAGGGCTGGCCCAGGCTGTGGAATGGCCCGACATGCTGCAACAGCCGGAATTCACCGACCGCCTGTCGCGGATCACGAATTATGACAAGGTGGTGGAGCATCTTGCCCCCATCTTCCGCACCCGCAGCCTGTCGGACTGGTGCGACCGGTTGAGCCGTCTGGATGTGCCGCATTCGCCCGTGCATGATGCAGCGGCAGCGCTGGCCACCGATCAGGCCCGGCATCTGGACCTGCAGGTGGAGGCCAATCATCCCAGCATGGGCCGGTTCCGTAGCGTGCGCTGCCCCGTCTCCTTTGATGGGGAGCGCGACCTGGCCATCACCCCGCCGCCCGTGCTGGGCGAACATAATCCTGAGATTCTTGGCGATCCGGTTTAAGTTCTGGCAGCCGCCCCACGCTGCGGCTATAGCTGGCCGGCGGGCAAGTCGGCGCACGGGACGGACGGAATGGCGGGCACTGGGGGCAAGGGCGATGGCGCGGCCGAGCGGGAAAAGGACCCGGAATATCTGCTGACATTGGAGCGCGGCCTGACGGTGCTACGCGCCTTCAACCAGCAGCGCCCGGAAATGCAGCTCTCAGAGGTGGCGGTCGCCACCGGCCTCAGCCCGGCGGTCGCCCGCCGCTGCCTCAACACCCTGGTGGCACTGGGCTATGTCGGGCGGCATGGGCGGCGGTTCCTGCTGCGCCCGGAGGTGCTGGTGTTCGGCTCGGCCTATCTGGCGTCGATGAACCTGGAACAGGTGGTGACCCCGCACCTGCAATCCCTTCGCGATGAAACGGGCGACAGCGCCTCCATGGCCACCCTGTCGGGTCCCGATATCCTCTATCTGGTGCATGTCTCCACCAACCGGCATATCCGGCTGGGGGCCAGCGTCGGCACGCGCTATCCCGCCCATGCCACCTCGCTGGGCAAGGTGCTGCTGGCGTTCGAGCCGGCGAAGCTGCTGGAGGATTATCTGGCGACGGCGACCTTGAACCGCTTCACCGAACGCACCCTGACCAGCCGGGAGGAGCTGACGGCCCGTCTGCTGCGCGTGCAGGAACTGGGCTATGACAGCGCCCTGGATGAGCTGGATTACGGCATCGTTTCCGTGGCCGTCCCCGTGCGGGACAAGGATGGCAATGTCTGCGCCGCCATCAACTGTTCCACCTCCACCACCCGCATCTCCCAGGATGAGCTGGTGCGCACCCGCCTGCCGCTGCTGCGCCGTGCCGCCCGCGATATCGAGGTGTCGTTGCAGCAATGGCCCTTCCTGATGCATTCGCTGGCCCGCGGCTGATCTGAGGCGTCCCTCAGTCGCCAGGCGGGCGCATCCGCGCCCTTGGCTACGCGGCACGTGCCGCGCGGCGGCGGTCGCCGCCGGAGCTGTTTCCGGTCTGCCGAAAACAGCTCTGACCTCCGTTCCTTTCGTCACCCCCCACACAACGCCCCGGTCTCTGGCCGGGGCGTTTTTGCTGTCGGGGAAACGCAGTTCGATAAACGGAAAAAACTTCGAAGATCGAACTTGACTTCGATAATCGAAACATAGATTGTCCATTGCACGGGCAACGACCCGTGTGGACGCGATGTTTCGCGGCCCCAGTTCGCACCGGCCGCCGCAAGAACGACCGCGCCGTGCGCCATCAATGACAAATGACGAACGGGAGGTTTTGCATGGCACGTTCCTCTTGGCGCTTCGGCTGTTTAGCCGGTGTCTCGGCCCTGGCGCTGGCGGCCGTTGGCCCGGCGGGGGCACAGTCCACGGCACAGGCCGGGGCCTCCACCATCGAGGAGGTGGTGGTGACCGGTCTGCGCCGGCCACAGACGCAGCAGAACGTGCCGGCCGCCGTCACGGCCTTCACGGCCGATGCGATTGAAATGGCGGGCATCGAGAAGCCAGCCGATTTCATCGACCTGACCTCCAACGTCACGCTGGTGGAGACGCAGAACGCCGGCAATGCCTTCATCATCATTCGCGGCATCACCCAGGCCCGCAACAGCGAGCCGTCGGTGGCCGTCATTGTCGATGGCGTGCAGCAAGTGAATGCCGCGCAGTTCAGCCAGGAGCTGTTCGATATCGAGCAGATCGAGGTGTTGAAGGGCCCGCAAGGCGCGCTTTATGGCCGTAACGCCATTGGCGGCGCCATCGTGATCCGCACCAAGCAGCCGACCGATGAGTTTGACACGCGCGTGAAGGTGGGGGTGGAAAACGGCTTCGGCTATTCCGCCCGCGCCGGCGTCAGCGGGCCTTTGTCAGACAAGGTGAAATTTCGTCTGGCCGGGTCTTACGTGAACAGCGACGGGCTGATCCGCAACGCCTATCTGGATGAAAAGGCCGATCCCTATGAGGATCTGTCCTTGCGCGGGACCCTGCTGTTCCAGCCGACCGACAATCTCAGCATTGATCTGCGCGGGTCCATTTCCCGGCTGCGCACCCAGGCGCTGTATTTCAATATCGTCAATGACGTGAACGATACCAGCCTGCCGGTACGGGTCAATAATCCGGGGCAGAATGATCGCGACATGAACGGCACCTCGATGCGCATCGCGTATGAGACGCCAGCCGGCACCCTGACCTCCGTCACCTCCTATGATCAGGTGAAGGAAATCCTGACCGGTGACGCCTTCGACTTTCTGCCCATCACGGAAAGCCTGTTCTATCAGTTCCTGGGCTTTGACCTGAACCAAAGCCAGTATCTGAATGTGAAGGCCTGGAGTGAGGAGCTGCGCTTCGCGTCGCCCACTGATCAGCCGTTCCAGTGGAGTGTGGGCGGCTATATGATCGGGACCAAGCGCTACATCTCCACCGGCAACATGATTGACCGGGGCCAGGGCGTATTCCCGGTCTATCGCACGCCCAGCACCGACCCCCGCAATCCGCAATTCTCCTTCCTGGCCGACGCCCAGGACAATTTCGCCTGGGCCGTGTTCGCCAGCACCTCCTATGACCTGACGGAGCAGCTGACGGTTGATCTGTCGATGCGCTATGACAAGGATAAGCGCGAGAATACAACGCTGACCCCCACCGCCTACCTGCCCAATGTTGCGGGTTTCCCTGCCGGGCGCAGCGGGGAGCTGCGTGAGGAGAGCTTCAGCGCCTGGCAGCCGAAGGCGACTTTGACCTACAAGGCCAATGACGCCCTGACGCTCTATACCGGCTATTCGAAGGGCTTCCGCAGCGGTGGGTTCAACCAGACCGGGGTCGGCGCCGTCGCCGCCGCCAACGGCATTCTGGGCGTGTCGGATGTGTTCGAGGCGGAAACGGCCAGCACGTTGGAGGCCGGGTTCAAGTCGCAACTGATGGACCGCAAGCTGCGCCTGAACGGCTCCATCTACAACACCATCTCCGACAATTCCTATTTCTTCGTCTTCCTGGCGGCCAACTCCACCCAGAACCTGGGCAATGTGCCGGAAACGCGCCTGCGCGGGTTTGAGCTGGACGCCACCGCGTTCCTGACGACGGGGCTGCAGGTCAATCTCGGCCTGGGCTACACCGACAGCAAGATCAAGGAATTTGCCGACCCGACCGTGCTGGGCAACGAGGCGCCCCTGATCTCCCGCTACACCTTCAATCTGGGGGTTCAGTACAGCACGGCGCTGGGCGACAGTGGCCTGACGGGGACGGCGCGGGCCGATTACCGTCGTCTGGGCAAGACCTGGTTCGATATCCAGAACAGCACCGTGCGCGACCCGCTGGACCTTGTCGATGTCCGGCTGGGGGTGGAGGGCGATGACTGGAACCTCTCCGTCTATTCCGACAATCTGTTCAACAAGAAATATAATGCCGAATTCTCGCCCGGTGGCTTCGTCTTCAAGGGACGTCCCCGCCGCTATGGTCTTGAAGTCGGCATGAAGTTCTGACCCACGGCCTTGGGAAGGGGATGATCCATGGCGAAGGTGCTTGTGCTTTACTATTCCAGCTATGGCCATATCGAAACCATGGCCGCCGCGATGGCCGAGGGCGCCCGGTCGGTGGCGGGAGCCGATGTGGTGGTCAAACGGGTGCCGGAGCTGGTGCCCGACGAGGTGGCGAAGGCCGCCGGCATCCGTCTGGATCAGGCCGCCCCCATCGCCAGTCCGGGGGAGCTGGGCGAGTATGACGCCATCATCTTCGGCACACCCACGCGCTTTGGCAATATGGCGGCCCAGATGCGCAACTTCCTGGACCAGACCGGCGGGTTGTGGGCCAAGGGCGCACTGATCGGCAAGGTGGGCAGTGTGTTCGTGTCCACGGCCAGCCAGCATGGCGGGCAGGAAACCACCATCACCTCTTTCCACACGACCCTGCTGCATCATGGCATGATCATTGTCGGCCTGCCCTACAGCTGGCCGGGCGCGACCCGGATGGATGAGGTCAGCGGCGGCACGCCTTATGGCGCCAGCACCCTGGCCGGGGCCGACGGCTCCCGCCAGCCCAGCGCCAACGAGCTGGAGGGCGCGCGCTTCCAGGGGCGCCATGTTGCGGACATCGCCACAAAGCTGTTCGGCTGAACCATAGAGAAGAGGATGCGGATCATGAACGCCAAGCTTCCCAACCGCCTGCACCATACCGCCTATGTCACCCGCGATCTGGAGGCCACCCGCCAGTTTTATGAGGATGTGCTGGGCATTCCCCTGATCGCCACCTGGTGCGAGAAGGATATGCTGTTCGGGTCGGAACGCACCTATTGCCATTGCTTCTTCGGTCTGGCCGATGGCAGCGCGCTGGCCTTCTTCCAGTTCGCCGACCCGGAAGATCAGAAGCTGTTCGGCCCACCCATGCCGGAATCCCCCTTCCATCACATCGCCCTGCATGTCGATGCCGATACCCAGGCCGGGATTGAAAGCCGCATCCGCGCCGCCGGCTTTACCGAGCCTGACACCTACACGCTGGAACATGGCTATTGCCGGTCGGTCTATATCAAGGACCCCAACGGCATGATCCTGGAATTCACCTATGACGCGCCGTCTGCGGCTGCCCTGGAAGAGGCGAAGCGGGGCAATGCGCGGGCCGACCTGGCCCGGTGGCTGGGGGGCGATCACAGCGTCAACAATACCTACCGCCATTGACCATGGAGGCCAGTGTCGCCGTTGCCGGCGGAACCTTGTCCATGGAGATTGCGGGGGTAGGACAGCCTTCCCTGCTGATGCTCCATGGCTGGACGCTGGACCGGCGCATGTGGCGGTCGCAGGTGCGGGGCCTGTCGGATATGGCCACGCTGCTGCTGCCCGACCGGCGCGGATTTGGCCGGTCGCCGGCGCCACCGGGACTGGCGCAGGAACCTGACGATGTTCCGGCCCTGCTTGACCATCTTGGCCTGGCGTCCGCGATCATTGTCGGCCATTCGCAGGCCGGACGCGTCGCCCTGACTGCCGCGGCCCGCTACCCAGACCGGGTGGTGGGTCTTGTGCTGCTGGCGGCGCCCCATGATGGGGCGCCGCCCGACCCCGCCATCGAACCGCCCCTGCCCCTTGCCCGGCTGACGGACATGGTCCGATCCGGCGATGTGGCAGCGGCCCGGCAGCTCTGGCGGTCCCATCCGATGCTGCGCGTTCCGGACGCCGCCACCGCCCAGCTGCTGGATGAGATTCTGGGCGACTATGAAGGGCGGGACCTGTTGGTCCCTGCGCAGGCCCTGCCCATCGATGATGACCTGCTGACCAGCATCCGCTGCCCCGCCCTGATCCTGACCGGCGATGCCGATGCCCCGTCCCGCGTGACGGCGGCGCAGCGTCTGGCAGACGGACTTCGCCATGCAACGCTGCTGCTTCTGCCGGGCGCTGGCCATATGGCGACTATCAGCCACGCCGATGCCGTCAACAGGGCGATCCGGGACTTCCTGACCCGCTGAGCCGTCGCGCGCAGAAAGGCGCCCTGTCACGGGTCTTGCCAGGAACCCGTCAACAATGGTCCTGTGAGTGTCTGTTCCCGCCCCGGCCACAGACCCAGGAGAAGAAGAGTGACGGATCAGTCCCACCGCGAGCCGACGCTGGCACGTAACGTAAACCTGCCGCAGCTGGCGCTTTACGGTTTGGGCAGCATGCTGGGGGCCGGCATCTATGGGTTGATCGGCAAGGCGGCGGGGGAGATGGGCAATGCCGTGTGGCTGGCCTTTCTGGTCTCCATGGTCGCGGCCTTGCTGACGGGTCTGTCCTATGCCTCGCTGGGCTCACGCTATCCCCGGGCGGGCGGGGCCGCCTATGTCACACAGCGGGCCTATGGCTGGCCCTTGCTGACATATCTGGTCGGGTTGACGGTGATGGCGTCTGGCCTGACCTCCGTCGCCACGCAAAGCCGGGTGGTGGCAGAGGCGCTGACGCGGTTGCCCATGCTGGAGGGGGTGCCGGTGCTGGCACTGGCGCTGGGGTTCCTGCTGCTGATCGCGGGCATCGTTTTCCGGGGCATCAAGGAAAGCATGTGGGTCAACATGGCCTGCACCTTCATGGAGGCGGGCGGCCTGCTGGTCGTCATTGCCGTGGGCATTCCGTACTGGGGCAGCGTCGATCTGCTGGAGGTGCCGCCGGCATCGGGCGGGATTGATGCCGCCATGATCCTGCAGGGTGCGGTCCTGACCTTTTTCAGCTTCATCGGATTTGAGGACACGTTCAACGTAGCGGAGGAAGTGAAGGACCCGCAGCGCACCCTGCCCTGGGCCATCATCATCGCCATGGGGGCCGCCACGGTGATCTATCTGGCGGTCGCCATCACGGCGGTATCGGTGGTGCCCTGGCAGGAACTG
>CALRNG020000201.1:0-6865 GCA_943369495.1 Rhizobium sp. Q54 | reverse complement strand
TCACGCAGTTGATGAAAAGCAGGTGCGAACTGGCGTCCGTACGCTTCAGGAAACGCAGGCTGCGGATATCGGCCTTGCCGACGGCGCTGGTATTGCCATGGCTGAACGACCCCTGCTGGGCCACGCCCCAGGTGAAGCCGAAGACATTGATCTTGTCCTTCAGCTTGGCATCGGTCGATTCACCGGGAATGCCTTCAATATCGATGAACATGTCGTAGGCCATGTTGTCTCTCCCTGATTATCGCAATGGTGAAGGGTGTGGAGCGGGGGGCTTACTTGCCCTTGTCCCCGCGCATTTCGGCGACCAGCTTCAGGGCCACGGTCAGGCCTTCGAGCTGGTAATGCGGGCGCAGATGGAACTCGGCCTTGTAGAAGCCGGGATTGGAAGGATCGGCTGTCACCGACACCCGCGCCTCGGCCAGCGGCTTGCGCGCTTTCACCTCGTCGGTGGAGGTCTGGGGGTCCCCATCGACATAGTTGGTGATCCAGCGCTCCAGCCAGTCCTTCAGCGCCTCGCTGCTGGTGAAGGAACCGACATGGTCACGGACCATGGCCTTCAGGTAATGGGCGAAGCGGCAGGTAGCGAACAGGTACGGCAGGCGCGCCGCCAGATTGGCGTTCGCCGTGGCCGCCGGGTCGTCATAGACGGCCGGTCTCTGCAATGACTGCGCTCCGATGAAGACAGCCTTGTCCTCATGCTTCACATGCAGCAGGGGCATGAAGCCCGACTCCGCCAGCTCCAGCTCCCGCCGGTCGCTGATGGCGGCTTCCGTCGGGCATTTAAGATCGACATGCCCGTCATCGGTCTCAAACGCATAGGTCGGCAGATTGTCGACCGTGCCGCCGGAATTGGCGCCACGTATCTGCGACACCCATCCATGCAGCTTGAAGGAACGGGTGATGTTGGCGCCCATCGCATAGGCGGCGTTGGCCCAGCAGAAATGCTCATGCTGGCCGTTGGCGATCTCTTCCTCGAACGCGAAACCGCGCACGGGCTTGCCCTTCGAACCATAGGGTGCGCGCACCATGAAGCGCGGCAAGGTCAGGGCCAAGTAGCGGGAATCCTCCTTCGCGCGCAGGCTGCGCCAGGCGGTGTATTCTACGCCGCTGAACCCATCCTTGATCGAACTGGGATTACCGATCTCTTCCCAGCTGTCCATGCGCAGGACCGACGGTGCGGCCGCCGCGATGAAGGGAACATGCGCGGAGGCAGATACGCTCGACATCTCTCGCAGCATCTCCACATCCGATGCGCGATGGTCGAAATAATAGTCACCGATCAGGCAGCCGAAAGGATGCCCGCCCCACTGCCCGAACTCTTCCTCATAGACCTTCTTGAAGATGGTACCGTCCATGAAGGCGGGGCCTGGGAACTTGGTCAGTGCCTGATGCAGATCGGCCTTGGAGATGTTCAGGACCTTGATCTTCAGCTGCTCATCGCTTTCCGTATTGGCGACGAGATGGTTCAGTCCCCGCCACGCCCGTTCCACCGATTGGAAATCCGGATGGTGAATGATCTCATTGACCTGGCTGGACAGCTGGCTGTCGATGCCGGCGATCATGGCGCGGATGCGGTCGAAGATGTTGGACGCCTGGGTCTGGGTCTGATCCATTGCCCATCTGGCAAGAACGCTCAGCGTCTCATCCATTTCGCTCTGGGGCTGCGTATCGGAGAACTTGACCTCCTCCCGCAGCATGTCCGCGAAAATGTCCACCTGACGGGTGGCAATGACGTTATTGAAAGCCTGTTCGGTCTGCGCCATGGCGATCAGCCCTCCACGTGATTGTCGGCGGCATCGGCCGGGGTTTCAACAGGCACGGGCGACGGCACCGCACCGGATGCCAAGGCCTGCAGGAAGGCCGGATCCTTCAGTGCCGCTTCGACCATCGCCTCGGCGTCGCTCTTGCCATCCATGTACCGGATCAGGTTGTTCAGCAGGGTACGGGCCCGCAGCAGCTCGTTGAGCACCGGCACCTTCGCCGCCACCGCATCGGGTTCGAAATCGGCCATCGACTGGAATTCCAGCGCGATGTTCAGCTTGTCCTCCCCCGTCAGCCGGTTGGGCACATCCACCACGGCGCGCGGCTTGATCGCCGCCATGTAACTGTCGAAACTGCCGCGATTGACCTCGGTGAAGCGACGTTCAGCCAGGGGGGGCTGCTTGACCGTCGACTTGCCGCTGAGGTCGGACATCACGCCGACCATGAAAGGCAGCTGAACCAGCTTCTGTGCCCCGTACTTCTCCACCTCATATTCGATCTGCACACGCGGACCGTTATTCCTGCCGACAATCTTCTGGCCACTGTCATTGGGCATCACACTCTCTCCTTCCGGGCGGGATGTCAGGTCTTGGGCTGGGATTCGGGCAACTCGGGCACGGGTGTGCCACTGACCCTTTCGAAGTCGCTGATCCCGGATGCCGCGAGATCGCGCAGGATGTGATTGAAGTCGGCGCCGACCAAGCGGCGGGCTCTTCGCAAGATCAACGGGACGGGGCTGGAGGGTTCGGCCTGCGCGTAGTAGGCGCAGATCGCATCAAGCGTCGCGACCACGTCCGCGGTACCGCCGATGGCGCCCCCGGTAGCTCCCTTGTGCCGCGGTGCCGCGATCAAACCCGGGGCGTCCGGCATTGCCCCTTGTGCGGACGGCGGCGGCGCCACATCACCGGGCGCCAGTTGATGTGCGACCTGCCGGAAGTAGGTGATGAGGCCCCGCAGATCCAGGTCCTGGACCTGCCATTGGGCCAGCTGCGCCGAAAGCGTCTCCAACGTCGTTGCGGCAGACAGGCTGGCCGCGACGGTGACATCACGGGTGGTTTTGTGATCTTCCAGAAGGGCGCGGGCCTGTTCGGGCGTCGGATCACCAGCCTCCGATACGCCGGCCAGGGCCCGCAGCATGGCTGACAATGTGATCTTTCCGAAGAATCCATCATTGATCAGCGTATGTTCGGCCAGAAGATCGCGGATTCCTTGTGGCCGTAGCAGGATCTGCAAAGCATGCTTGCGGGCCAGGGGCATGCCATCGTCAGCGTCGAGTTTCGGGTACAGGACCGGCCAGTAACGTGTCAGCAGCTGCTGGATAAGTTCCAACCCCTGCGCAGCGCCGGACGGGCCGTCAATGAAGGCCAGGGCCCGGCAGGCCATCACGGCCAGTCGCAAATCCTTGGATCGGCGCAGAAGGTCGGGCAGCATGGACCATACAGCCGGCCAATTCGGCGGTAGGCCGGCGGTTCTGGCCTCACCCATTTCAGTACCCGGTGTACCCGCGGCCTGGTCCTCCAACTCTATATAGATCGGGTCATATTTCAGATCCGGGCCACAGGCTTCCGGCCCCGCGCCCGGCTTCAGCAAGTCCTCTATGTCGATCTGGATGGAAGGCATCGGCGCTCCCTGTGAACAAAATTTCTCTCGGAATACAAGAGAAACACAAACAAAATCGTCTAGAAATTTAATTCTCATTAGTTCTAATTTTGTATAGAGTCAATCGGACACTATGAGAAATTCACTGGCAGTGGGTTATTATTGTATTCGTCAAGAATAGTGTCTTCATTCTTGTATTCACCGTACGACAACAATGGTGATTGCGATGATCCGCTTGCACATTCTGCAAGGTGCTGGTGTCGGCAAGGCGTTCCAGACGGATCAAGACGAGGTGCTGATCGGTCGGGGCAGCGATTGCCACTGGTGCCTTCCCGATACGGGGACAGAGAAAACACTGTCCCGCCACCATTGCCGCATCAGCCGGACCGGTGGCGGCTACCTTCTGTCGGATTTGTCCACCAATGGCGTCCACGTTAACGGCGCAGCGTCCCCGCTTGGCCCCGGTCGCCAGCATGTGCTGGAGGATGGGGATCAGTTGCGGCTGGCCATGTATGTGATGGAGGTTCGGTTCACGCAGCCGGCCCTGGGCACGCCATCCCTTGCCAGCAGCCACTATGTCAGCCCCTTCGCCGAGCCGGCGGACAGCCACTCCGCCACCCTGGACGACCCGTTTGATCCGTTCGCCCTTGTGACGCCGCCACGGGGCGGGGCCGGACCGGGCCCTGAAGTCCCGGAATTCAAGGTCCCGGAAGCCCCCATCGTAAGGGACCCGTTCCTGGACCTGCTGTCACCTATCAGCGATGACATTCCGACCCCGCCGCAGCCCGCGCCCGCGCCTGCGGTTGTTGGCGATAGTGTCTGGCAGGCGTTTTTGAAAGGTGCCGGGCTGCCGCCCGATGCCATCGATTCGGCCAACGCCGAAAAGGTGATGCACACGACCGGCGCCATCTGCCGAGCCATGGTCGAGGGGCTGTATCGCCTTCTGGAGACGCGGGCGGCCCTGAAACGCGCGTTCGGGGTGGAGCAGACCGAGATCGACGGGTTCAGCCGAAGCAATCCGCTGAAGGTGGATATGGGGCCTGAGCGCCACCTGCGCGATCTGCTGTCGGCGGACCCGGACGGCCTTCCTGGTGACCGCGCTGTGCGGCAGGCCTTCAACGACATCTACTGGCATGAATGCGCCACCACCATCGCCACCCAGGCCATGGTGCAGCATCTCATGAAGCGGCTTGATCCGGAGCGACTGGAGAGCACGGTCGATAGCAGGCTGCTGCATTCGGCCGTGCCGGCCCTGCGCCACGCCACCCTGTGGCGGGCCTATGGGGAGCAGCATCAGGCGATTGCCGACGAACTTACCCAGAATCTGCGCACGGGCATCAGCCACGCCTATGCCCGTGCCTATCAGCGCGCCTTGGACACAAGGCCGCGCGGCGAGTGAACCCAGGACCCGATACAGAACGACTCCAGGATGGAAGCCCATGAAAAGTAACAACCGCGTCGCCTGGCATCAGGGGCTGTTCGTGCGGCAGCACCATTTTCAGCAGACCCAGCGGCATCTGGACTGGCTGCTGGATCAACGGGTTTCGCCCCTGATCGGCAATGGCTGGGGCTTTACCAGCCTCGTCGTGGATACGGGCACCCTGGGCCATATCGCCCTGGCAAAGGCAGACGGGCTGATGCCGGACGGCACCCCTGTTGCGACGCCGGTTGAGATGGCGCTGCCAGCATCGATCAACGTGCCCAAGGCGACGCAGGATTGCCTGGTGCATCTGGCATTGCCGCGCGCGCATCCGGCGGATGCGGACATGCCGGATACGGTCGGGCCGGTGCCCGGTGCCCTCTGGCATCGCTATACAAGGCATCAATCCCCCCTTCCTGACCGGATCGATGGCGGCACGCCGGAAAAGATCGACTTGGCCTTCCCGCAGTTCCGGCTGCTTCTGGATACGGAGCGCCGCGACGACCTTGTCTGCATGCCGGTGGCGCGGATCGTGGAAACGCACCCTGATGGCCGGGTGATCCTGGATGACAGTTTCATACCGCCCCTGCTGTCGGTCACAGGCTCCCCGTTACTGACCCGCTTCCTGACAGAGATCGCCGGTCTCATCGACCAGCGCATCAACCGTCTGGCCGAAATCACGACCGACGGACAGATGGGCAGCGTCGATCATCTGCTGCTGTGGGGGCTGAACCGTCATCGCGGGGTCTTTCATCACCTCACGGACATGAGCCACCTGCATCCGCAGGACCTGTACCGTGAAATGCTGCGCCTGGCCGGCGAACTGTCCACCCTGTTCGCTCCCCAGCGCAAGGCGACGCGGTTTCAAGCATATCGTCATGACGATCTGGCCGGCAGCTTCCGGCCCGTGATGGCAGAGTTAAGGCGCGGCCTGTCAACCGATCTGGCACGCAGCACCGATAAGGTACCGCTGACCTTCAACCGCGAGCTGCTGCAATGGGACACGGGCCGGCTTGATCCCAGCCACCTTGATGGCTGGCGCTTCATCCTGTCCTTCAAGACCACGGTCCCCGCCGAGGACCTTCACAAGGCCATGAAGAATCGGGCCTTGATCAGCAGCCGGGAACGGATGCCCGAGTTGCGCCGGGCCGGCGCCGGCGGCGCCGGGCTGCTGCTTCAGCCCTATGTTCCACTGCGGATCAACGACCGCAATGGCCGCGTGTTTCTGGAAATCAGCCGCCAGGGCGATGACTGGGCCGCCATCCGTCGCGACCAGTCGCTGGCCGTCTATATCGCCGGTGCCGACGCCACTGTCGACCTGCAGCTCTGGATCAGTCAGGAGGATGTCGCATGACGGGAGCTTCGCCGTTCGACAATGATCATACCCAAATCCATAGACCCAACCCCGGCGGGCGCAGTTTTGGTCCCGTATTTGCCGGGATCGACCCGGCTGGCGCAACCCGTCAACCGGAACCGGCAATCGGGGCTGGCGGTACATTCGCCATCGACCCCGGTCCGCCGCCCAACGATCTGGCGGAAGCGGCCATCCCGATCCTGCTGACCGTCAGCCGTTGCCGCACCCCGACGGCCACTGTGCCCGTCGATATGCTGCGCGACGGCCTGATGGCGGCCATGCGGGACTATGACACGACCATGCGCAACCTGCAGGTCGCGGCCGATAAGGCCGGCATCTCGCACTACCTGCTGTGCGAGACGGTGGACGAGATGCTGCAGAATACCCCCTGGGGCCAGGCGGCGAACTGGGATCATTCGGGGCTGGTGGCGATCTTCCACGCCCAGGCCCGCGGCGGTTCGCATTTCTATGAATTGCTGAAAAAACTGCTGGCATCACCGCGCGCCAATCTGGATGTGCTGACCCTGGCCTATTATTGCCTGTCTCTCGGCTTTCGCGGCCGGACGCGGCTTGATACGGAGGGCGGGCGCGAACAGGCGGATAAGAAGCGGCGGGAGGTGCTGGACAGTATCCGTCCGCATCTCAACCTGCCCGAACCGGTTCTGTCGCCCCGGTGGCGGGGGGTGCCGGCACCGCAGCCCGATACGGGCAGGCGGTTGCCGGCCCTGGCG
>CALRNG020000200.1:0-6876 GCA_943369495.1 Rhizobium sp. Q54 | reverse complement strand
AGGTTCTTTTCGCAGAACTGCTTCACGTCCGCCCGGAACGCCTGGATGGCCGGGTCGCGCATGAGGTCGATCCCCAACATGGCCTTCCTCCAGATTTTTGTTATGATTGGTGAGTCACAAATCAGACTAGTGCGGGGTGGCCCGTTCGTCAACGGTCTGGCGCAGGGTTTTGATGATTTTTACATTGACTGATGAATCAATGATCAATCATCTTTATCCCTACAACCCCTTGTTCCATGTCCTTTTCACCCAGGGTACGATCATGTACGGTGAAATTTCTGCCGAAAATCTGACCTTTCACGACCTGGCCCCGGTGGAAGAAGTGCCCGTCGGCCAGATGCGACTTTTCACCGTGGCGGGGGAGGAGGTTCTGCTGTGCAGTGCGGCGGGCGGGCTGTTTGCGATGCGCAACCGGTGTCCGCATGCGGAATCCCCGCTGCATGAGGGGCGGTTGCGTCAGAACAGCATCTCCTGCCCCTTGCACGGGGCCCGCTTCGATTTGGTGACCGGCCGCGCCCTGGGTGGCACCGGCTACCGTCCCCTGACCTGTTTTCCGGTGAAGGTCGAGGGTGGGCGCGTGCTGGTGGGGATGAAGGGGTAAGGGGTTAAAACCCCGCTCCATCGTCCCCGCGCGCCATGCCCCAGCGGATGCCCCGACGCAGCAGCTCATAGAAGACCGGGCTTTGCCAGGAACAGCGCTCATTATGGGGGTATTCCTCCATAAGGGGGCGCAGGTCATGTTTGCCCCGGCAATGGCCCAGCACCAGATACAGCACCTGTCCCGGCCCATGGTCGCGCAGATATAGGACGGGGTGGTCGGCTTCCGGCCAATCCTCCTGCACAAACGGGGCGCAGTTCCCACCCCAGCGTGTGTGCAGCAGGGTGTGGTTACCGGGGCTGACGCTGCCCAGATACAGCTCATCCTCCACCCAGAAATTCGTCAGACCGCGGGTCAGCGGGTGGGCGCTGTCCGTCACTTGAATCTCATACCGGCAGATGGGCGGATGGGCGCGAAACTGGCTGCCCAGCATGTCCGACAGATCGGCATCCAGATCCGGACAGTCGATGCGCCCATCCTCCAGGAACTGGATGATAGAGTTGGTGCCATGCAGGGCGAACCATTTACCGCCCTTGGCCAGGAACCGGCGCAGGCCCGCCTGCTGTTCAGGCGTGGGCACCACGTCGCAGGTATAGGTGACAAGCACATCCGCCGCTTCGATCGCATTCAGGCGGCTGTAATCAGGCCCTACCTCGACGCGGATATCCTCATGCTCCGCCAGCAGCTTCAACAGCTCCAGCCTTGCAAAATTGATGTCGTGATACTTGCCGCCGGCTACCAGATAGACGTCGATCCTGCTGGACATGTCTGTCGCTCCCGCCCGCTGTTACAGCTGCACGCGCTTGGTGTAGCCGCCATCAACCACAAGATTGACGCCGGTTACCCAGCTTGCAGCCGGGCTGGACAGGAAGGCGACGCAGGAAGCCACTTCCTCCGGGGTGCCCAGGCGGCCTGACGGTTGCGCGGCGACTGTGGCGGTGTATAGCTCGGGCATCCCGGCCTTGATCCCTTCCCAGGCGCCGCCCGGGAACTCAATCGGGCCCGGGGAGACGACATTAACGCGGATGCCCTTTGGCAGCAGGGTCTGCGACAGCTGCTTGGCATGCACGATCAATGCACCCTTCATGGCGTTATAGGCCATGGGTGCCATAAAGGTTTCCACCGCCGCTGTGGTGCCGGTGATGGTGATGGCCCCCTGACCCGATGCTTCCAGTGCCGGCAATGCCGCGTCAATGGCGCGCAGCGTGCCCAGCACATCGACCTGATAGGCGTCGTTCCAGCTCTGCTCCCCATTCAGGCTGCCGCCGGCGGAAACATTGGGAACCAGGATATCGATGCCGCCCAGGGCGTCACCCATGCGGTTCACCCAGTTTTTCACCGACTCCGCATCAGCCGCGTCCATGGCGGCACCGACCACCTTCACGCCCAGGCCGGACAGGTCGGCCACCGCCGCCTCCACCTCTGCTGCCTTGCGTGCGCCGATGGCGATGGTGCAGCCCTCCCGCGCCAGCGCCTCGGCGATACGCCGGCCAATGCCGCGCGTGGAACCGGTGATCAGCGCCTTGCGCCCCATCAGCCGAAGGTCCATCGGATGTCCTCCCGTTCTGTCCTGTTCATAGGCTTTTGATTGTTGCGGGCCAGGGTAGCGGCCCCTGCGCAATTGACAAGCACCCGCGTCGCAGCCATTATCATGACTGATGAATCAAAAGTCAACGCATCGGCAATGCCATGATGTTGATCGCCCCCGAAAACGGCACAGTAACGGAGGAACCATCATGGGGATGGAGGGCAGGCCGCTTGCCGACCAGGTCTTCACCTGGCCCAGCGACAATCCCGCCCTGATCGGTGGTGTGGATGGCCGGGGACATCTGCGTTTTCCCTTCATGGGCCGTCCGGGGGAGTCCCCGGTCGAACTGGCGCGTGAAGGCCTGCTGTGGAGCTGGACGGTGCAGCGTTTCCTGCCCAAACAGCCGCCTTATCTGGGCCGCGAAACCAAGGGCGAATTCACGCCCTTTGCGCTGGGTTATGTGGAACTGCCGGGGCAGGTGCGGGTGGAAACAAGGCTTGTCGATTGCACGCCGGAGCAACTGCGCATCGGCCTGCCCATGCGCCTGACCATCCGCCCGCTGTTTCGCGATGAACAGGGGCAGGATCTGCTGATGTACGCGTTCCAACCGGTGGTTTGAGGAAACAGGGGGAGGGTTGGGTCATGTCGGATGTGGCGATTGTCGGGATCGGGATCCATCCGTTCGGGCGGACGCCCGATCGCACCGGCCTGGAACAGGGCGCCTTTGCCGTGCGGCAGGCCCTGGCCGATGCCGGTGTGGGTTGGGATCAGGTGCAATTCGCCTATGGCGGCAGTCAGGATGCCGGCAATGCCGACACGATGGTGGAGGAACTGGGTCTGACCGGCTTGCAATTCATCAATGTCGCCAATGGCTGTGCGACGGGCGGCAGTGCGCTTATTTCCGCCTATGGGGCCATCCGGTCTGGCCAGTATGACCTTGGCCTGGTGGTCGGCTTTGATAAGCATGAGCAGGGATCATTCCGGGTACGGCCCGCCGATTGGGGGCTGCCGGAATGGTATGGGGAAGTGGGGTTTGCGCTGACCACCCAGTTCTTCGCCATGAAGATCCAACGCTACATGGCCCTGCACGGCATCACCGACGATGCCTTGATCCGCGTGGCGGAAAAGGCCTTTGCCAATGGTGCCTTGAACCCCAACGCGTGGCGCCGCCGGGCGCTGTCTTATGAAGAGATCGCGCATTCGACCATGATCAGCGATCCGTTGCGCCAATATATGTTCTGCTCTCCAGGTGAGGGGGCGGTTGCCCTGATCCTGGCCAGCCCGAAAAAGGCGGCGCAACTGACCCGCCATCCTGTCTGGCTGAAGGCGGCGGCCATGCGCACGCGCGGGGCCGGGTCGTTTGAGGTGTTCAGCCCCAGCCTATCGGTGGAGGATGGGGAGGGGGCGACGCCTATCGCGGCACGCGGCGCCTTTGCCATGGCTGGCATCGGCCCTGATGAAATCGACATCGCCCAGCTTCAGGATACTGAAAGCGGGGCGGAAATCATGCATATGGCCGAAAACGGCTTCTGCAAGGACGGAGAGCAGGAGAAATGGCTGCGTGATGGTCTGACGCGGCTGGATGGCAAGCTGCCGGTCAACAGCGATGGCGGCTGTCTGGCCAATGGCGAGCCCATCGGCGCGTCGGGCCTGCGCCAGGTCTATGAAACGGTGCTGCAATTGCGCGGGGATGCCGGGGCGCGGCAGGTGCCGAAAAAGCTGCGCACCGGCTACACCCATGTCTATGGCGCGCCGGGCGTATCGGCCGTGACGATCCTGGCGCGGTAGGGGGGCGTCCCCCTACCCACCCCACAGCCTGTAAACGGCATCATCGGGCGCGTGGCCGCCATGGTGTTTCATCAAGGCGAACAGCCCCTGATCCCAGGATACGCTGCGCGGTTGGCTGGCGTTCCAGTCCATTAGGTATTGGCGGTAGGTGAATTTCCACACGCAATCGCGCCGCTCATATCGGTCAAGATAGCGGCCATACAGGATGCTGTCCGTATCCGCCCCCGCAGCGGCGGCGAGTGTCAGGCTGTACACTTCACCCACCGCATGGTCGCCGCGAATGTCGAACCATTCATTTCCGGCCATGTGGTAGGAGCGGGCAAGCCCGCCCGTCGCCCCTACCGCCATGCCACAAAAATCCGCCGCCGACCCGGCGAAATAGCCGAAATCGACGGTGGCGTCAGGGTGCCAGACACTGCGCAGCAAATCCTCATCCGCGCGGTCAACCCCCCGGTTATAGGCCATGTTCAGCTCATGCAACGCCTGTTTGGCCAGCAAGATTTCCAGATCACCCATGGCGTCGTCCCCCTCAACTCAACAGCCCCAACGGTTGCTCCAGATGCCCGCGCAGGGCCGACAGGAAGCGGGCACCCACGGCCCCGTCGATGGCGCGGTGGTCGCAGGACAAGGTGACGGACATGACGGAGCGGAAGCGCACGCCGCCATCCGCAGCCTCCTGCGCCTCCCGCCGTGTCGCACCCACGGCCAGGATGGCGGCCTGGGGCGGGGCGATGATCGCCTGAAAATCGCGGATGCCGAACATGCCCAGATTGGAGATGGCGAAGGTGCCATCGGACAGGTCCTGTTGCGTCAGCCGCCGGTCGCGGGCACGTGACGCGAGCGCAACTGCCTCCGCCGCGATGCTGCGCAGCGGTTTGGCCCCCGCGTCGCGCAGCACGGGCGTGACCAGCCCGCCATCGATGGCGACCGCAATGGCAATGTTGGCCTGGGAAAACCGGCGCATGCCCGCGTCGGTAAACTGCACATTCACATCCGGCACATCACCCAGCGCCAGGGCAGAGGCGCGAACGATGAAATCGTTCACGGAAATCTTCTGCCCGGCCATGCCGTTCAACTGTGCACGCAAGGCCAGCAGATCATCCATCAGAATGTCCGCCGTCAGATAGAAGTGCGGCACATCGCGCTTGGCCGCGGTCAGGGCCGTGGCAATGGCCCGGCGCATGGCCGAATGCGGCACCAGATCAGCGCCGGATACTGCCGGGTCCGCGGCAGGGGCGGGCGTGGTCAACGCGTTGCGCACATCCTCCTTCGTCGCGTGGCCCTTGGGACCGGTGGGGGTGACGCTGGACAGCGACACACCCAGATCGGCGGCCAACTTTCGTGCCGCCGGACCGGCGAGCGGGGCACCGGCACCGGCGGTCGCAGGCACGGGGGCCAGACCGTTGGCTGCAGCAAACCGCTCCACATCCTCCACATTCACCCGGCCATTGCGCCCTGTCCCGCAGACGCGTTTCAGGTCGATGCAAAGGCGGTTGGCCAGACGGATAGCGTGGGAGGTGGCGTGCACCGACCGGTTATCGAGGGCGACGGCAGGGGCCACAGCGACAGCCGCGACCGGGGCCGATGTTGATGCCGATGCCGGATGGGCAGCGATATAGGCCTCCACATCCTCCTGATTGACACGGCCATTGCGACCGGTGCCGGTGACGCGTGACAGGTCAACGCCGTGGCGGTTGGCGATGCGCCGGGCAATGGGGGTGGCCGACAAAGCCTCGTTACGCTGCTCAAGCGCCGGATCGGCGGCAACAGGTGTCGCTGGTTCGGAGCTGCTCACCGCAGGCGATTGCGGCTCCGCCACCGCTGCCGACGCAGGTGCCGGGGTGTCGCCCCGCAGGAAGCGGTCGATATCGGCGTCGCTGACGCTGGTATCGGCGACGATGGCAATCAGGGCACCCACGGGCAGGGTCTGGCCCACCGGTGCCACCAGCCGCCGGATCGTGCCCTCCAGATCGGATTCCAGGGTGTTGACGATCTTGGCGGTTTCGATATCGACGATTTCCATGCCACGGGAAAGGGTCTGCCCCTCTGCCACGTGCCAGTTGGAAATCGTCCCTTCCGACATTTCCAGGCCCCATTTGGGCATGATGATCGGGGTGATGGCGTTCATCGCGTCGTAACCCCTTTGTCTCAGCGGCCGGACAGCACTTTGCGGATGGCCGCTTCAATTTTTTCACGTGAGGGCAGATAGGCGGCCTCCAACTCACGCGCGAACGGCACCGGCGTATGCGGGGCCGTCACCTGGATGATCGGCGCCTTCAGATGGTGAAAGGCCTTTTCCGCGACCATGCCCGCGATATCGGCGGCCACCGAACAGCGCGGCGGGCTTTCATCCACCACCACCAGCCGCCCCGTGGCCCGCACGCTTTCCAGGATGGTTTCCTCATCCAGCGGGCTGGTGGTACGCGGGTCGATCAGGTCGCAAGTGATCCCTTCTGCGGCCAGCTTGTCGACCACACCGATGGCCAGGGGGACCATGCGGGCCAGGGCCACGACGGTCACATGCTCGCCCTCGCGCACCATCGCCGCCTCGCCAAACGGGATGGTGTAGTCCCCGTCCGGCACCTCGCATTCATCCATGTAGAGCGATTTATGCTCAAAGAAGATCACGGGATCATCGTCACGGATGGCGGTCAGCAACAGGCCCTTGGCGTCATAAGCGTTGGATGGCACCACCACCTTCAACCCCGGAATGCCGGTCAGCATCGGATAGATGGTCTGTGAATGCTGGGCCGCCGCGTTCATGCCGCCACCACAGGTCATGCGAATGACCAGCGGCGTGCGTGCCTTGCCACCAAACATATAGCGGAATTTGGCCGCCTGGTTCAGCAACTGGTCCAGGCAGACGCCGACGAAATCGGCAAACATGATCTCCGCCACGGGGCGCAGGCCGGTCAGCGCGGCCCCATTGGCGGCCCCGACGATGCAGCTTTCGCTGATCGGT
>CALRNG020000199.1:0-6965 GCA_943369495.1 Rhizobium sp. Q54 | reverse complement strand
TTCGGGCCGGGCGAATTCCCAGGGATTGCCAAAACGCAGCCAGTTGTCGGGGAACTCCACCTGCCATCCCTGGTCGAAACGCTGTTCGAACAGGCCATATTCATAGCGGATGCCATAGCCATAGGCCGGCAGATGCTGTGTGGCCATGCTGTCCAGGAAACAGGCGGCCAGCCGGCCCAACCCGCCATTGCCCAGGGCCGGATCGGGTTCAGCCTCCAGCACCTCCTCCAGCCGTAAACCCAGACGGTCCACCGTTTCGCGGCACACTTCCGTCAAGCCCAGATTGTCCAGGTTGTTGGACAGAAGCCGGCCGATCAGAAACTCCATGGAGAAATAATAGATGCGCTTGGCATCGGCGGTATAGACCCCGCGTGTGGTGTCCATCCAGCGGTCCACGACACGGTCGCGCACCGACAGGGCGCCCGACGTGAACCAGTCGCGGCGCGTCGCCGTCTTGGCGTCCTTGCCCACCGAATAGACCAGCCATTCCAGGAAAGAGCGCTTCAGCGCATCAACATCCTCGGCCTTGCGGCCAATTTCACGCGAACGGTAACGGGCATCCATGGGCGGGCGGACTTTCAACAGCGGCAATGACAGAAAGATGTCACCATTCCGCCTTGCCGCCGACCGCTTGGCAATGGGAAAAAGCGAGCATGACACGCTGGCCGTCAGCCTTGTCAAACCGTTACAGGCTTGACCTTTCGCACGCACCACCGCATTTCGAGGATGATGAGTTCCCCGCCCCCCCCTTCACCCCGGCGTTCCCGACAAAAGACGGAACCGCCCGTCATCCTGATGGGACCCTTGCTGCGCGCCCGTGGCGCCCAGGGGGCGACGGGATCGGGGCAACGCTGGCGCGTGTCGGCCCTGTTCCTGCTGGCCGGTGATGCGGAGCCGCCCGACCTGCGGGTGGAAGGCGTCACCCTGGCCGTACCGCCGCGGTTTCTGCATGAATGGACGGAGCTGCCGCCTGTAGGCCCGGTGGGCGTCCCCTGCCCTTCCGGCACGCTGCGCCTGTGGCGGTATGATTTCGCGGTGCCGCGCGGGCTGCAGGATGGCCGCGCCTCCTATGGCTTTGACGGTGATGACCGGCGCTGGCTGCTGTCGGTGCCCGGCACGGCCATCGCGCCGCGCATCGCCTTTGTCAGCTGCGGCGGCTGTGAGGATGAGGACAGTATCGAGGCGGCAGGATTGCGGCGCAACGCCCTGTGGGCGCGCCTGCTGGGCCGGCACCGGTCAACCCCTACCCATCTACTGCTGATGGGCGGGGACCAGGTCTATGCCGATGGCCTGTGGGAACGGGTGCCGGCCCTGCGTGCCCTATCGGAAGCAAGGCTGATGAAGCGGCTGGGCCTGTCCGCCGGTCCTGATCTGGCGGCACAGCTGGATGCCTGGTATCTGGCGACCTACCTGCATGCCTGGACCCAGGCGGAGCCGGCGGCGGTGCAAAGTGGGGTCGCGGCGCTGTGCATGTGGGACGACCATGACATTATCGATGGCTGGGGCTCACACCCGCCGGAACTGCTGGAAAGCCCGGCCTATCAGGCGATCTATGCGGCAGCACGGCGGGCCTTCCGCCTGTTCCAGGTCGGCATGGGCGACAATGATCCCGCCGATACGCTGATGGCGGATGGCCCGCCATCGTTCAGCCAGGGGATGATGCTGAACGGGGTCGGCATTCTCGCCCCCGACATGCGCAGTGAGCGGACGGAAGCGCGCGTTCTGTCGCCCGCCACCCTGGCCGTTCTGCCGGAATGGCTGGAACGGTTTTCGACCTGCCGTCACCTGCTGCTGATGTCATCAGTGCCGCTGATCTTCCCGGGCTTCGGGCTGGCTGAACGGTTCTTGAACCTGCTGCCGGGACGGCAGGCCATGGAGGATGATCTGCGCGATCAGTGGCGCAGCCCGGCCCATCGCGAGGAATGGCGGCAGGTCCTGCGCCTCATCGCCGATTTCAGCCGCCGCACCGGGGTCCGCGTCACCATCCTGTCGGGAGAGGTGCATCTGGCCGCCCATGGCCTGCTATCGGCACCGGGTATGCGCATCCGGCAGCTGGTCAGCTCCGGCATCGTGCATCCGCCACCGGTGGGATTTGCCGTGTCTGTCATTGAGCGGCTGGCCGGGCGGCGGGAGAGCCTGTTCGACCGGCTGGCCCTGTCCATGGAACCGATGGATGCCGATGGCAACCGCCTGCTGGCCAAGCGCAACTACCTGACCCTGACAGGCCTGGACAATGGCGATCTTCTGGCCGAATGGCATATCGAGGGACAGGACGATCCCTGGACGGTGACGGTGGCGTGATCAGGCTTTCGTGGCCAGCGCGATCCAGCCCGGAACCGGCTGCCCACGGTCGATGCGGGTGCTGTGGGGGGCCAGATGGGTCAATGTCAGGCCGGCAGCAACTATCGCGTCCTTTATATGCGCCTCCCCATGGGCAAACCGCCGGCCCTCATGCAGCTGGAACCCCGCCCCTTCGCTGCGCTCACAAGTGAAGGCGAAACGGCCCCCGGCGACCAGGGTCCCGGCGGCGGCCACCATCACGGGCGCCAGATCACCGACATAGACCAGCACATCCGCGGCCAGGACCAGATCGAAAGCGTCGGGACGGTCGGCCATGGACCCCACCAGGTCCCCCACCCAGAGCGCGTCATAGACGTTGCGGGCATGGGCCTTGTTCACCATGCGCGGTGACAGGTCGAACCCGGCCAGGTAGCGGGCCATGTCGCGCACCGCAACACCGGCCAGACCAGTACCGCAGCCGGCATCCAGAACGCGCAGACCCGTTAAGCCTCCCTGATCCAGCAGCAATTGCCGCAGGGCCTGTGGCGCGTCGTAGCGCAGCTTGCCGACCAGTTCGCGGTCGAACCTGTCGGCATAGGTATCAAACAGGGCGCGGACAAAGGCCGGCGGCAGGCTGGTCTGCGCGCCCACCCCCGCCAACCCGGCCAGAAGGGGTCCCGCACTGGCGGGGTCGGCCTCGTCTAGCGCCAACGCGTCCTGCCAGGCCTTGGCCGCCTTCTCGCGCTCGCCCAGATGCAGCCAGGCCTTGCCCAGCGCCACCCAGCCGAAGGGCTGTGCCGGATCGGCTGGATGGGCCTGGCGCAGGGCGGCGTCCAGCATCTCCACCGCGCTCAATGCCTCATCGGCGTCGGTCAGGATAGTGGCGGTGGCCGTGGTGATCTCCAGATCGCCCTTGGCCAGGAACCGGGCCTCCCGCGCATGATCAAGGGCGGCCTCGCGGTCGCCCTGATCCAGCAGCAGGCGCGCCATCCGCACCTGTCCCACGGCATCGTCGGGGCGGCGGGTCAGCAGATCACGGCACCGGGCCAGCGCCTCCTCCGCCCGGCCCGCCGCCATCAGGGCAGTGACCAGGGCGCGGCACCAGGGGATATGAGCGGGATCAGCCGCCACGGCGCGGGTCAAGGCGTCCGCCGCAGCATCCGCCTGCCCATCCTCCAGCAGCAACTCACCCAGCAGGCCCGCCGCCTCCATGCCATCATCGGTGCGCAGCAGAGCGATGGCACCGGCGCGGTCCTGGGCATGCAGCAAATCGTAGGCGCGGGCGATGGCATCGGACATGGCGAATCCTGGGGCGGGCATTGAGGTGTGAAACATGTTCAACCGCCCTATAGCATGTCCACCAACCCGTGACAGGCGGCTTGCAGGTCCATTCCGGCCCCCAGTTCCTTTGATATGTGACAAAGCCGCATCAATCAGGACGATTCTTTGTTGACCCAATGCGTCAATTCTGGGATTGGTATGCGGCTGGCGCATGAAGCCGGTGACTTTAAGGGAGCGGCCACCGCATTTGAGTAACGGTGGCCTGATTGCAGGGCCCGCACGCAAGTGGGAATAACCGGCGGGGTAACCCGTCATGGATAACCGGAACCAGAAGGGACGATTGAGATGACGATGCGCCAATCCCGCGTTGCCACCCGCTCCCGCCCGGACTCCGGCCTGCTGCTCGCCTTTGCCTTTCTGATCGGTTTGATGATCCTGGCCCTGCCAGCCCGTGCCGGCTGCCTGGATCATATTGTCGATGCGGAAAAGGAATTTAACATTCCCAAGGGTATCCTGATGGCCGTGTCGCTGGTGGAAAGCGGCGGCGGCGGCACGCCCAACCCATTCATCATGAATGTGCGCGGTCGTGTGAAGTTCCCGCGGACGGAGGCGGAGGCCGCCACCTATCTGCGTGACAATCAGGGCAACCTGCGCGGCAATGTCTATGCCGGCTGCATGCAGCTGTCGCTGGCCCATCATAAGCAGGCGTTCCGCCCGGTCGAAAAGATCGTGAACCCGGAAGCCAATGTCCGCTACGCGGCGAAGTATCTGGTCAACCTGCGGCGCGAGACGGGCAGCTGGGCCGCCGCCGTCACCCGCTATAACGGCGCGTCGGGCGTCAAGGCCGCTGCCTATCAGTGCAAGATCAAAAACCAGCTGGTCAGCCTGGGCGCACAAGGCAGTGCGGAGCTGATCGGGGCCACGGGCAAGTGCGATGTAAGCGATCCGCCCGCCGTCGGCCCGCGCACCCGCCGCGCGTTTGAGAAGCACGACGAAAACACGCCCGTCGGGTGATCGTGCCGGACACGGCCAATCGGCCCGCGCAGTCCAATCTTTAACATAAAATCAACGCGGTCGCCCATGTCAGCCATGTGAAGGCTCGGCTGGTCTCGACGCTGTGTTTGGCGCAGGCATGGTGGTCCCGATCACGGTCGCTGAAACCGCCTGTCCATGCCGCGCCTTTCCACATTGCCCCCTATCGCCCGTGCCATCCTGGCGATGATTGCCGCCGTGACGCTGTTCAGCGCCATGAATGCCAGCATCAAATGGCTGGGCGGGCGCTATCCGGTCAGCCAGATCATCTTCTTCCGCGCGCTGTTCGCCATGGTCGTTCTGCTGCCGCTGATCTGGCGGGCGGGTGGGGTGATGTCGCTGCGCACGAAGCGGCCGCTGGGGCATCTGGCGCGGAGCATCATCGGCGTCATCTCCATGACCTGCGGCTTTACGGCCATCACCTATCTGCCCCTGGCCAACGCCTCGGCCCTGGCGTTCACGGCACCGCTATGGACCACCACGCTGGGCGTGCTGGTGCTGGGCGAAAAGGTGCGGTGGCGGCGGACCCTGGCGCTGATTGTCGGCTTTTCGGGTGTGCTGATCATGGTCCGGCCCGATGCCACCCTGATCCAGGGCATCATGACCGGCGGCACGCAGGCCATCGGCAGCCTGTTCGGCCTCGCCTCCTCCTTCCTGGCCGCGTGCGCCATGATCTCTGTGCGGCGTCTGTCTTCCACCGAACCCAGCACCAGCATCGTGTTTTACTTTATGGCGACAGGCACCATCGTGGCGGGTATCGCGATGTCGCAGGAATTTGTCATGCCGACAGCCCAGGACGCCGCCCTGCTGGCATTGCTGGGCATTATCGGCGGGCTGGCACAGGTGCTGCTGACCAGTGCCTATCGCGGGGCGCCCGTGGCGGTGATCGCACCGTTCGATTATACTGCCATGCTGTGGGCCACCGGGTATGGCTTCCTGATCTGGGGGGAGGTTCCGCACCCGGCGGTGGCGGTCGGCGCCTTGATCGTGATCGCCAGCGGCGTCTACATCACGGTCCGCGAAACCCGCCTGGGCGTGGCCAATCCGGTCAAGGCACAAACGATCACGAAGAACGCCTGAAATGAATTACCGCCATATTTTCCATGCGGGCAATGCCGCCGACGTCATGAAGCACGCCGTCCTGGCCTGGTTGCTGGACCGGCTGCGGGTCAAGGATACGCCCTTCTTCGTGCTGGATACCCATGCCGGCATCGGCCGCTATGACCTGGATGACCAGGCGGCAACCCGCACGGGAGAGGCGCTGCGCGGCATCCGCCGCGTACTGGCCGATGGCGGGGCGGAACGGTTGCCGGATGCGGCAAAGCCCTATCTCGATCTGCTGGCCCGGCTGAATGAGGGTGTGGACCCGATCCGTACCTATCCCGGTTCGCCGCTGATCACGCGCATGATGATGCGTGAACAAGACCGGCTGCTGCTGGCCGAACTGCATGCCGAGGATGTGCAGACGCTGCGGACCCTCTTCCGGGGCGATGGACAGGTGGCCGTGCATCACATGGATGGGTGGCTGTCGCTGAAGGCCCATCTGCCGCCCAAGGAACGGCGCGGTCTGGTCGTCATCGACCCGCCGTTTGAAGCGCCAGACGAATATGAGCGGATGGTGGCGGCATTGGCGCTGGCTCACCGCCGCTGGGCCACGGGGCAGTATCTGCTGTGGTATCCGGTGAAGGACCGTGCTGCCGTCTGGCGGCTGCACCAGATGCTGGAAGATACCGGCATTCCGAAAATGCTGGCCGCCGAACTCTGCTGGTCGGGCGATGACCGCTCGGACCGGCTGAACGGCTCCGGCCTGATCCTGGTGAACCCACCCTGGCGGACGCAGGAGACATTATCGGAGCTGTTGCCCGCTCTTGAAACGGCGTTGGCGGCGGGCTCTGGCCCTACCGGATGCCGCTGGATCCGGGACGAGAGCGGCAAAACCGCGTGAGTGCCGGTTCACCATCTTCATCTTTTGGTCATTGATCGCGTCTTGCAGGCGCCCGCTGCATCGGTCAAAGTGCGAAAGTGTTAACCGCACCCGATGGTATGAAGCCTTTTGGACAGGTCGGGCGGTGGCTGCTTTGTGTGACGGGGGAGAGATGGGAATGGTGCAGACGCCGCGACGGCCCTTCATGGCGGAAATCCAGATGGCCAAGAAGGCGCCAAACCGTGGTGGTGACGCGGTAGCCTCCGGCGCCGCCCTTCCCCCGCCCCCGCCGGCCCCGGTCCATGTGGAAATGGACAATACCGAGGTGATGGCGGCGATCGGTGCCTTGGGCGCGAAGCTAGACCGGTTCCTCAGCGTTGACCATACCCAGATCGAAAAGATCCAGATCGAAATCTCCGACATCGCGGGCCGCATCAAGGCCACGAAG
>CALRNG020000198.1:0-6987 GCA_943369495.1 Rhizobium sp. Q54 | reverse complement strand
GGCGGGCTGCAAGGCGCTGCCGTCGCGACGCTGATGGGCCGGCTCTATTACCTGCAGATCGTGGAGAGTGACCGCTACACCGTGCTGGCCGAGGATAACCGCATCTCGCTGCGGCTGGTGGCCCCGCCCCGGGGCCTGATCACCGACCGGTTCGGGGTGCCGCTGGCCGTCAATGAACAGAATTTCAGCGCCATCATCGTCTCGGAACGCGCCGGCGACGTGCAGCAGATCCTGGACGAGGTGGGCAAGCTGATCCCCCTGACGGAGGCGGATGAACGGCGCATCCAGCGCGATATCCAGCGCTCCCGCTCCTTCGCGCCGATCACCATCAAGGAGAACCTGACCTGGGATCAGGTGGCGGCCATTGAGGTCAATCTACCCGATCTGCCCGGTGTCTCCATTGATGTCGGTCAGGTCCGTTCCTACCCGTTTGGCGAAGCGTTGAGCCATGTGCTGGGCTATGTCGGCGCGGCGGCGGAGAAGGACGTGGAGGGGTCCAGCGACCCGCTGCTGACCCTGCCGGGCTTCCGGGTCGGCAAGGGCGGGATCGAGAAGCAGTATGATCAGGCGCTGCGCGGGGCCGCGGGCAATCGCCAGCTGGAGGTGAATGCCGTCGGTCGTGTCATTCGCGAACTGTCACGCGATCCCGGCCAGCCAGGGCGTGAGGTGGCGCTGACCATTGATGCCAAGCTTCAGCACTATATGCATCAGCGCCTGTCGGCGGAGGAGAGTGCGGCGGCCGTCGTGATGGATGTGAATACCGGCGGTATCCAGGCGCTGTGTTCCAGCCCCAGCTTCGATCCCAATCAGTTCGCCATGGGCATCGGGTACGAGCCGTATCAGGCGCTGCTGAAGGATGAGCGCACGCCGCTGATCAACAAAGCCATCGCCGGCCAGTATCCGCCGGGATCGACCTTCAAGATGCTGACGGCGCTGGCCGCCCTGGAATCGGGCATCGTCAATGCCGACCACCGTGTCTTCTGCCCCGGCCATATGGAGCTGGGCAGCCACCGGTTCCATTGCTACAAACGCGGCGGCCACGGCACCATGGACATGGTCAACGCGTTGATGCAGAGCTGCGACGTCTATTTCTATGACATCGCCCAGCGTATCGGCATGGACCGCATTGCCGAGATGGCGCGCAAGTTCGGGCTGGGCGGCAAGGTCGGGCTGGAGCTGCCGGGAGAGCGGCCTGGCCTCATTCCGGATCCGAAATGGAAGCGCCAGGCCTTGAAGCAGCCCTGGCACCAGGGTGAAACGCTGATCGCGTCCATGGGCCAGGGCTATGTGCTGACCACGCCTTTGCAGCTTGCCGTCATGACGGCGCGGCTGGCCAGCGGGCTGGCCGTGCAACCCCATCTGCTGAAATCCATCGAGGGGCAGTTCAGCGAGACGACGCAATGGCCTTCCATTGATGTGAAGCCGGAGAATCTGGCGACCGTCCTGAAGGGCATGAACGCCGTCACCAATGTGCCGGGGGGTACCGGTTATCGCGCGCGGATCAATGTGCCGGGCATGGAAATGGCCGGCAAGTCCGGCAGCGCGCAGGTGCGCCGCATCACCATGGCCGAGCGCAGCACGGGTGTGCGCAGCAATGACCAACTGCCCTGGAAGGAACGCGACCACGCCCTGTTCGTCGCCTTCGCGCCGGTCCAGGCGCCGAAATATGCCTGTGCCGTGATTGTGGAACATGGCGGCGGCGGCGGGGCCGTGGCAGCGCCGATTGCCCGCGATATCCTTCTGGAATGCCAGATGCTGGATGCGGCGCGCGCCACGGTGGCGCAGCAGCCGCCGCCCGCCACCGACACGACACCGCCACCGCCGAATCCCCTGGGAGAAACGCCATGACCCTGGACGTTTCCGGCGACAGCGCCGCGCTTTCCTTTACCGAGAAGCTGGCCCAGATCCCCTGGTCCTTCGTGCTGCTGGTCACCATTGTGGCCAGCGTCGGCTTTGCCATGCTCTATTCGGCGGCCAACGGGCAGATCGATCCCTGGGCCTCGCGCCAGATGCTGCGCTTTGCGGTCGGCGTGTCGCTGATGCTGTTCATCGCCATGGTGGATATCCGCGTCTGGATGAAGATGACCTATCCGCTCTATGGTCTGGTGCTGGCGCTGCTGGTCGGCGTGGACCTGTTCGGATCAATGGGCAAGGGGGCACAGCGCTGGATCGATCTGGGGTTTGTGCAGCTTCAGCCGTCGGAGATCATGAAGGTCACGCTGGTCATGGCGCTTGCCCGCTATTTTCACGGCGCCTCGCTGGAGGATACGGGCCGTATCCCGTATTTGATCGTCCCGCTGGCGATCATGGCGGCACCCGTGGCCCTGGTGCTGGCGCAGCCCAATCTGGGGACGTCGATGATGCTGATCATGGCGTCGGGCGCCATGTTCTTCCTGTCGGGTGTGCGCTGGTGGAAATTCGCGCTGATCATCGCCGCCGTGCTGATCGCCATCCCGCTATCCTGGGAATTCCTGCTGCATGATTATCAGCGCGACCGCGTGGAAACCTTCCTGGACCCCGACAGCGACCCGCTGGGCACCGGGTATCATATCACGCAGTCGAAGATCGCCTTCGGGTCGGGCGGGTTGATGGGCAAGGGGTTCCTGCAGGGCACGCAGAGCCACCTGAATTTCCTGCCGGAAAAGCAGACCGACTTCATCTTCACCATGTTGGCGGAGGAGTTTGGGCTGGTCGGGTCGATCAGTTTTCTGGTGCTCTATTGCCTGCTGCTGCTGTTCGGTTTCATCATCGCCGGGCGATGTCGACACCAGTTCGGGCGGCTCCTGGCCCTGGGCCTCACGGTTAACCTGTTCCTCTATCTCTTCATCAATGTCGCCATGATCATGGGTCTGATCCCGGTGGTGGGTGTGCCGCTGCCGCTCATCTCCTATGGTGGAACCGCGACCTTGGCGGTGATGGTCGGCTTTGGCCTGCTGATGTCGGTGCATGTGCATCGGGATGTGCGCATGTCGCGGCGGGGCCTGGGGGATTTGTAGCCCGGCATGTCGTCCGCGCACATCTCGGTCGCCGAAAAATGCACCATTCCCCCCGTCGAAAACTATCGACAAGGGGAAGTGCCTTTGCTACACAGCGCGCCTCGCTACGGTGAACGCCCTGGCGGGGCCGCGAAAGCGGATGTGGATTGGGCGCATAGCTCAGTTGGTAGAGCAGCTGACTCTTAATCAGCGGGTCCAAGGTTCGAGTCCTTGTGCGCCCACCAACCTTCCCCCTCCCATGACATCGATGCTTCGTTGATCCTTGGCGCTGATTGTCACCCCGCGCGCAAGGCCTTGATCAAGCCTTGATCCCGCGTCACCCTGCAAGCCAGGGGGCACGGGAACTGGAAGGGAAGGAGGACGCTTCATCATGCGTCACCATCTGTTATTGCCGCTGCTCGCCCTGTTGTGCGCGGGTCCGGCCATGGCCGCCGACGATGCCGCCAAGCCGGACAAGGCCCGGGAAACCTGTATCGACTCGCGCCGCATCAATGGCTGGACGTCGCAAAGCGACCGGGTGATCATTGTCACGCTGGGCGCCAAACAGCGCTACCGCATGGAATTGAGCCCGTCGGCCAGCGTCTTCAATGTGGACAGCCAGCCCGATCTGGCCTTCATTCCCCGCAGCGACGGCTCGCTCTGTGCCGGCTGGGGCCATATCGGGGTGGAGGGGCAGCGTATTCCCATCCTGTCCATCACCCGTCTGCCCGACCCACCGCCCAAGGCGGAGCAGACCGCACCACCGGAGAAGTGATTTGGTATCGCCCGCCTTCGTCCCGTTCCGCACCACCGTCTGCGGCATCCAGGAACTGCCCGACCATGCGCTGGCCGGGGTTACCCACCTTGTCTCCATCCTGGACCCGGACCGGGAACCGCTGACGGCGTTCGATGATTACGGGCCGCATCACCGTATCGATCTGCGATTCGACGATATCGTTATCGAACTGCCGGAACGGATGGCGCCGGTGGACCGGCATCTGGAGCGGGTGCTGGCCTTCGGACAGCGTCTGGCGGCAGAGGCGGGACCGGATCATCACCTGCTGGTCCATTGCCATATGGGCATTTCCCGCTCCACGGCGGCCATGGCCCTGATCCTGACCCAGGCCCGCCCCGACCGCCCGGCGGTGGAAGCCCTGGCGGAGGTGGTACGAATCCGGCCCCAGGCCTGGCCCAACCTGCGCATGCTGGAAATCGGTGGTGACATACTGGGCCGGCGGTTGGAACTGCTGGAGGGTGTCCGCGAGGTTTATCAGCGCCGCGCCCAGGGGCAGGCCGAATGGCTGCGCTTCCTGCGCGAGAACCACCGCGAACGGGAATTGGCCCATATGGGGTGACGGGTCACCCCGCCGGCCCCCCCACGATCCGATCAAACGCGGCCTTCACTGCCGTTGCCTTGGTGCGCAACGCGTCCTCCACCGCCTCAAACGGGGTGCCTTCGGGCAATTCGGGGAGGGCGGCGCGGGCGAGGCCGGCTTTCAGGCCGGGGGGTGCCTTGGCGGCGTCGAATCCGCCTTCGACGGTGAGGCGCAGGAAGCCCTGGACGCGGCGCCAGGTCTTGTGCGCGTCGATCAGGATGTTCGCCGTCTCCACCCCGATAAAGCCGCTATCGCCCAGCCAGGCCAGCGCGCCCGTGGTGTTGGGATCGATGATTTCCGGGCGTTCCGGGGCGTGCAGCAGGGTCAGATACTGGGCGATGAACTGGATATCGATCATGCCGCCGCGCACATATTTCACGGTCCAGATATCATCCGTATGGTGCTGTTGATCGATGCGACCGCGCATGGAGGCCACATCCTCGCGCAGCTTGGCGGGATCGCGGGGGCGGGTCAGGACCGACACGATCTCCGTCGTCAGACGCCGGCGCAGACTGTCCGGCCCCGTCACGGCGCGGGCGCGGGTGAGCGCCATATGTTCCCAGGTCCAGGCGCTGTCGCGCTGATATTTCGCGAATCCATCGAAACTGACGGCCAGCGGTCCGGCATTGCCGGACGGGCGCAGCCGCATATCGACCTCATACAATTGCCCCTCCGCCGTGTGGGCGGTGATGGCATTGACGAGACGCTGGGTCAGCTTGATGAAATAATCGTTGGGTGACAGGGGCTTGGCCCCATCCGACTGCACCACATCGTCCGGCACCTCATAGACCGTGATCAGGTCCAGGTCGGAACGCAGCGACAGCGACCGGGCGCCGAGCCGGCCCAGCCCCAAGATGGCCATGCCGGCGCCGGGCAGGCGGCCATGGCGCTTGGCGAATTCATCCTCCACCGCGCGCTGGATGCCCGTCAGCCCCACCTCCGCCACATCGGTCAGGAAGGCACCCAGACGGTCGGCATCGCTGACATGGCGCAGGATATGGACGCCGGCGCGGAAGCGGTGTTCGTTGGTCCAGCGACGGGTGAGGTCCAGCACCTCCTCAAAATAATGGGCACCGCCGACCAGGGCGTCGAATCCGGCCTCCAGCTCTTCCCGGCCCGGCAGCGCGCCGAAGAAACCCGGCAGCAGCACGGCATCCAGCGCTTGGGGCTGGCGGGCCAGCTGTTCGGCCAGACGCGGGGCCGTGCCCATTACTTCGGCCACCAGATCCAGCAGATTGGGATTGGCGTAGAACAGGCTGAACAGCTGCACGCCGGCCGGCAGGCGCGACAGGAACTCATCGAATTTCAGGAAGGCCTGATCGGGCTGCGCCGTCTTGCCCAAGGCAGACAGCAGGGTAGGCACCAGTTCGGTCAGCAGTTCGCGTGCCCGCTGGCTGCGTGTCGCACGATAGCGGCCATGATGCCAGGCGCGGATCTGCCCCGCCACGGCGGACGGGTTGGCATAGCCCATCTCCCGCAGCGTCTCCATCGTGTCGGGATCATCCTCCGTGCCGGTGAAGACCAGACTGCCGGACCCCGACAAGGCCGGGCTTTCGGAGAAGAGACGGTCGTAATGATCCTCCACCACCGTCAGTGTCGCCATAAGCCGGTCGCGGAAGGATGGCGTGTCGGGAAAGCCCAGGAAGGCGGCGATACGGTCCACACCGTCATCGGTCTTGGGCAATTGGTGGGTCTGCTGATCATCCACCATCTGTACCCGGTGTTCGACGGTGCGCAGGAAGCGGTAAGCCTCTGACATGTCATCAGCGACCTGGCGTTCCACGCGGTCGG
Organism: Rhizobium sp. Q54; assembly: GCA_943369495.1. Lineage (GTDB taxonomy): Bacteria > Pseudomonadota > Alphaproteobacteria > Azospirillales > Azospirillaceae > Niveispirillum. The sequence continues at coordinate 845 of CALRNG020000198.1, read as the reverse complement.
CGGTGACCAGGGCGTACAGCGTCTCCACGGTCCCACAGGTGCGCAAAGTCCGGTCACGCCCGCCGAAGATCAACTGCTGCGTCTGCGCGAAGAATTCGATCTCGCGGATGCCGCCGCGACCGATCTTGATATTGTGGCCGTTGACGGTCTTTTCGCGGTGGCCCTTATGCGCGCCGATCTGCCGCTTGATGGAATGGATGTCCTGGATGGCCGCGAAATCCAGGTTCCGACGCCAGATGAAATGCCGGATGATGTCCATGAAGCCCTTGCCCGCCTCCAGATCGCCCGCCACGGGGCGGGCCTTGATCATGGCGGCGCGTTCCCAGTTCTGGCCCAGGCTGCTGTAATAGGCTTCTGCCGCAGAAACGCTGACCGCGACGGGGGTGGCGCCCGGATCGGGGCGCAGGCGCAGGTCGGTGCGGAACACATACCCATCGGCTGTGCGTTCATCCATGATGCGCACCATGTCGCGCGTGGCCCGCACGAAATGCTTGGTCATCTCCCCGTCCGGCACCTGCACGACGCCATCGTCGTACAGCACGATCAGGTCGATGTCGGAGGAATAGTTCAGTTCCCGCGCCCCGAACTTTCCCATGGCCAGCACGATGTAACCGCTGCCTTTCTCGGGCTGTTCTGAATCCGGAACGATCAGGCGGCCCATGGATACCAGCTGGCGCAGCGCCACGCGCACGGCCAGTTGCAAGGCCGCCTGCGCGAAGTCGGACAGGGCACCTGTGACCTTTTCCAGGGACCAGTCGCCGCCCATGTCGGCCAGCCCGATCAGCAGGGCGGCGCGACGCTTGGCGATGCGCAGCGCCTTCATCAGCTTGTCGGCGCTGGTCTGT
>CALRNG020000197.1:0-7003 GCA_943369495.1 Rhizobium sp. Q54 | reverse complement strand
TTTTCTTAATATTGGTAATATGATAGTGATTACCCTTGAGAATCGCTCCGGCTATCTGCGCAGTGTCGTTTGAGCATTATTTCAAATATTCGTTATTTATTCATAGTCTTCTGGAGTGTGAGAGTCAGTTCGTCTGAAATTGCATGGTGATTTGATGGACAGGATCGTCAAACTCCGGGAACACATGTTGGAAAGTTTGCATGACGATGCGAGCTTTCTGGAAATTCCTAGTTTGATGAGAACAACTTTTAACTTATCCGGTACGTGGTTCATGGAAGGAGATATTAAAACAGGATGCTTCGAGACAATTATTCCGTCTTTTCCAGAGGAAATGGAGAGACTGTACTGGGAAAAATACTCAAAAAATAATATATATACTAATACTCAATCTCGTTTTGGCAGAAACAACAAGCCACTTACTCTTGATAATCACATCAATCAAAGTGAATTTCTACGCTCGCAGTACTACAATGAAATGTTGGCAAAAGTTGATATCCGCTATTGTATGGGACTGACCCTACCAAGTAAGGGTGCCACCTGGGTGATTGGCTGGCATAGAGGCCCTACCCAGGAAGCCTTTTCGAGCTTTGATGAGGAGCTTTTGGCCTGCATTATACCTGATCTTCGACGCTTGGCGGCTGTTCGCACACGCCTTTCAGAGATCTTGCGAGCGCAGCGCTGTATGGAAGATACATTGGATCTGATGTCGAATGCGATTTTCTCTCTATCAAGCAGGGGACGTGTTCTGACCGCCAATCTTGCAGCGCGTAGACTGATGGCGATGCGTGATGGACTCTTCAGCACCGCCAATGGAGAGCTTGTTCCCTCCGCAACATCGGCGCGGGCTGCCTTTACACGAATGTTGGCGCAGTGCTGTTTGCGGTTGCCGGGTACCGGACACCGCCTTTCGCTGGACCGTCCGTCCGGCAAACCCGCTCTTTTGGTCGATATACTGCCCAGTCCACAGGCCGGCACTGGTGGGTGTATAATGGTAGTCACTGACCCAGCCGCAGAGCCAAAGGATGTGGTTTCGAAAATGCGCGATTTTTTTGGCCTGACCAAGGCTGAGGCGCGGTTAGCAGCAGCCCTTGCTCATGGCAAGCGGCTTCAAGAAGTTGCTGAAGATTTCTCCGTGTCTATTAATACAATTAAGACACAGTTGCGCTCGATAATGATGAAAACTAATACATTTAATCAAAGTGATATCATCAGGATTGTTGAAAGAATTCCTGACTATGAATCTGATCAAAATATTTGAGGAGAAGTCGATATTTTATTTTATTTTACAGACCATTTTCTGTTTATTTAATTTTTCACGCGAACTTCTCAATCTCCATGCACACGGAACTCTATCTTGAACGTTTATGAAAATGTATCGTTGGCACTCCTACCGCAACCTGCTAAGAACCAAGCGCATTAGTCATCGGCACGATTTCTGCTGGATCGGTTTCGGCTGGGAGGGATGATGAACGCGCCGCACCACCGCATCGTCCATGTGGAACTGGTGGAGAAGAACGTCATCCGCCGCAACATGGAGGTGGAGCATGAGCGCGCTGTCGCTCTGTTCGACCTGATGGATGAGAACCGCTTCGCCCTGGTGGAGACACCGGACGAAGGGCCGTTCCGCCTGTTCCTGTCGGCCGAGGATAACCGGCTGATTTTCGATGTGCGCAAGGCCGATGACGCGCCGCTCAACAGGTTGACCCTGCCGCTGACCCCGTTCCGCACCATCGTGCGGGACTATTTCATGATCTGCGACAGCTATTACAAAGCCATCAAGACGGCATCCCCGTCCCAGATCGAAGCCATCGATATGGGTCGGCGTGGCCTGCACAATGAAGGATCGGAACTGCTGCGGGAGCGGCTGGCCGGCAAGGCCGAAATGGACCTGAACACGGCCAGGCGCCTGTTCACGCTCATCTGCGTGCTGCATATCCGGAACTGAGTGCCGCGTCGATGGCCGAAATCAGCCCGACCCGAATCTCCTCCGTCTTGTTCGCCTGCACCTATAACGCCATCCGTTCGCCCATGGCCGAAGGGCTTCTGAAGCATCTGATGGGCCGGCAGGTCTATGTCGACAGTGCCGGCGTGCGTGAGGGCGAACCCGACCCGTTCGTGACCACCGTCATGGCCGAGCTGGGTATCGACATGTCGCGGCACCGCTGCAAGACCTTCGACCAGCTGGAGGATGACAGTTTCGACCTTGTCATCTCGCTCTCACCGGAGGCGCAGCACCGGGCCGTGGAAATGACCCGCACCACGGCCTGCGACGTGGAATTCTGGAACACGTTCGATCCGACCCTGGTGGAAGGCAGCCGCGAGGCCCGACTCGATGCCTATCGTCAGGTCCGCGATACGCTGCTGCGCCGCATGAAACAGCGGTTCGGCGTGGAATAAGCCGGAGGCACCGTTCGACCGCCCTGCCCAGCGTGTGAAACGCCCTTGCTTTGCGCTGAAAACACTTGACCCGCGCGGCTGTGACGCTCACCTATGTGCGCGTTTTACCATCCCGAAATCAGGAAAACATGGCCAAGGAAGATCTGATCGAGTTTTCTGGCACGGTGACTGAACTGCTGCCCAACGCGATGTTCCGCGTGAAGCTCGACAACGAACATGAAGTGCTGGCCCACACGTCTGGCAAGATGCGCAAGAACCGCATCCGTGTGCTGGCCGGTGACCGCGTCAACGTCGAAATGACCCCTTACGACCTGACCAAGGGTCGGATCACCTTCCGCTTCAAGTGAGCGGCGGGATTTGACGATGAACGCGCGCGCGGCGGCAACGCCCGACCAACCCGGCATTGACCGTCCGCGCCTGATCCTTGCCTCCGGGTCCCCCCGGCGGCGGGAATTGCTGGCCCAGATCGGGCTGGTGCCGGATGCCATTGATCCGGCGGATATTGACGAATCTCCCCTGACGGACGAACTCCCCTCCCCCCATGCCCAGCGCCTTTCGCGGGAAAAGGCGGGCATCGTGGCCGCACGTCATGCCGGCGCCATCGTCCTGGCCGCCGATACGGTGGTGGGGCTGGGTCGGCGCATCCTGCCCAAGGCGGATGATGCCGATACGGCACGCCGCTGCCTGAACCTGCTTCAGGGTCGCCGCCACCGCGTCTATACCGGCATTGCCCTGGTCGGTGCCGATGGCAAGACCTGGAGCCGGGTGGTCGAAAGCCAGGTGATCTTCCGCACGCTGTCGCGCGATGAGATCGACCAGTATCTGGCCACCGGCGACTGGAAGGGTAAGGCCGGCGGCTATGCCATCCAGGGGCTGGCCAGCCTGTTCGTGCGGCAGCTGTCCGGCAGTTACAGCAATGTTGTTGGCCTGCCCCTGACCGAGGTGGCGGGCATTCTGCGTGCCGCCGGGATTGATGCGCTGGCGCTGGCCGCCGCCCAAGCCAAAACCGGGGGCTGATGCGCCGCCGGCTGCTGATCGACCAGCGCGGGCCGTTCAGGCGCTGCGCCATGCTGTCCGACGGCATCCTGACCGATCTTGCCCTTGACCATACGCAGCGGCCGGCCTGGCTGGGTGCCATCGTGCTGGGCCGTGTTACCCGCGTCGTGGCGGGGCTGGACGCCGCCTTCGTGGAATTCGCAGACAGCACCCCTGGATTCTTGTCCGCCGCCGATGTCCGACCTTTCCGCCGCGACACCCGCATCGGGCAACTCCTGCGCACGGGCCAGATGGTGGTGGCGCAGGTGAAGGCCGACGCCCATGACGGCAAGGGGGCGGTCCTGACCATGGACCTGTCCCTGCCCGGCCGTTTCCTGGTCCATACCCCGCTGGGCGACGGCATCCATATCTCCAAACGCCTGGGCAAGGGGCCTGACGTTCAGGCCTTGCGCCAGCGCCTGTCCGCCACCCTGCCCAACCAGGGCGGCTGGATTGTGCGGGCAGAGGCTTTGCCGACCGACCCCGCCCTGGTGCTGGGCGAGGCCGAGGCCCTTGTGGCCGATGCCTACCAGATACAGCGGGCGTCGGGTGGCACCAACCCGACCACCCTGCTACCCCCGCCAGATGCCATCCGCCGCGCCCTGGTGGAGCTGCCGCGTGACGGGCTGATGGAGATTGCTGTGGAAGGGTCAGAGATGCTGGCGGCGGTGAAAGCCACCGCGATGACCCTGGCACCCGACCTCCTGCCCCTGATCGCCCCGCACAAGGGCGCACGCCCCTTGTTTGACCAGGGTGACGTGGATAGCGCCATCGCCGCCCTGACCGACCGCCGCGTCGATCTGGGCCAGGGCGGGTCGCTGGTCATTGACCGGGCGGAGGCCCTGACCGTGATCGATGTCAATGGCGGCGAACGCGGCAACCCGCTGGCCACCAATCTGGATGCCTGTATGGAGATCGCGCGGCAACTGCGCCTGCGCAATATCGGCGGCATCGTGGTGGTGGATTTCGTAAACATGGCGCGCGCCGGCGACCGGGAAGCTGTGATCCAGCGCCTGTCATCGGCGGTGGCGGACGACCCGGTCGCCACCCATGTCTATGGCATGTCGCGCCTGGGCCTGGTGGAGGTCACCCGCGCCCGCCGTGGCCCGCCGCTGGCCGATCTGTTGCTGTAAGGACACCTGCTGATGAGTGACGATCCCATCGACCTGTCCGCCCTGCGCCGGCCGAAGAAGGCCGCCGGCTGCCCCATCTGCGGCCGCGCACCGGTGCCGGACTTCCGCCCCTTCTGTACCAAGCGCTGCGCCGATGTGGACCTGAACCGCTGGCTGGGCGAGGTCTATCGCGTGCCCGTGGAGGAGGCGCCGGGTGAAGATGAAGAGCGCTGAAAAAATTGCACAGATGCGCAATTCAATGCTTTACAGCCCCGGATGCCTTGTCTATAAGGCGCACCACACCGGGCGACGGTGACAAACAAACGCCCCGGTGAGTACGAAGTACGATGTGCCCAGGTAGCTCAGTCGGTAGAGCAGGGGATTGAAAATCCCCGTGTCGGCGGTTCGATTCCGTCCCTGGGCACCACTTCCAGTACTATCGGCTACGATCTCCTCGCATTTATACCTGAATTTTTGCGATCAAGTCTTTGAAATGACTTGGATTTCTGTGTTCAGGTCGCAGTTGAGCGTAGTTTGACTGATATGGGCGTTGTTAGTCCAAAATGGCGGCCTGATGGACAACGTGTTGGTATGAGCTGATCCTCTGACATCCTGTACCAACAGGAGTACGGATCATGGCCTTGTCCGACCTGAAATGCCGCAGCGCCCGTCCCAGCGAAAAGACTACGAAGCTCTCCGATGGCGAAGGGCTTCAGCTCTGGGTCCAGCCTACCGGAGCCAAGCTTTGGCGCTTGGCTTACCGCTTCGGCCGCAAACAGAAACTCCTTTCCCTTGGTACCTATCCGGTCATGACCTTAGCTGAGGCACGGGAGGCCCGCCTGGAGAACAAGCGCTTGTTGGCAGCCGGTATCGACCCTGCCGATCAGCGCAAGAGGAAGAAGGAGGAGACCGCCGAAACCTTCCGGCGGATCGCCGAGGAATACATGGCCAAGCAGAAGCGGGAGGGCCGGGCCGAGGCCACCCTAACCAAGACCGAATGGTTGCTGGCCTTCGCATATCCGATCATCGGTGACCGGCCCATTCGCGACATTGATGCGCCGGAGGTCCTGAAGGTGCTGCGATCCGTGGAAATGCGCGGTCGTTATGAAACGGCGAATCGCCTGCGGTCCACGATCGGCAGCGTGTTCCGTTTCGCCATCGCCACGGCCCAAGCCTCGGCTGATCCCAGCCTAGCGCTCCGTGGCGCGATCACGATGCCGATTGTGACGCCGCGCGCGGCCGTGACGGACCCTGAAGCCTTCGGGGGGCTACTGCGGGCCATCGACAGGTTTGACGGCCAGCCAGGCACCTCCCTGGCCCTGCAATTGATGGCGTTGATGTTCCTCCGCCCCGGCGAGCTGCGGATGGCTACATGGACGGAGTTCGATTTCGAGAAGGCCATTTGGACGATACCAGCAGCCCGCACCAAGATGCGCCGACCTCACCAGGTTCCCCTATCAAAGCAAACGGAGGCCATACTAGGCCGCCTGAAACGGATATCCGGGGACAGCCAACTGCTATTCCCCAGCATCCGCTCTCAGGATCGTCCAATCTCCGACAACACGCTGAACGCCGCCCTGCGCCGCCTCGGTTACGGCAAGGAGGAGGCTACCGCTCATGGGTTCAGGGCCACGGCATCCAGCCTGCTGAATGAAAGCGGTCAATGGCACCCGGATGCCATCGAGCGCCAGCTTGCCCATGTCGAAAACAATGATGTCCGCCGCGCGTATGCCCGTGGCACCCATTGGCAGGAACGAGTCAACATGATGCAGTGGTGGGCCGACCATCTCGACGAGTTGCGGGAACAGAGGCCGAGACGGTCGAACTGAGTTCCCCTACCCTCAATTTGCGATTGAGCCATGGGACATGGCTCGATCTACACATGTCATCTGTGATCGATTGAAGGGGCCACGCCGATGCGTGCGACGATGCCCCCGGGCGGGGAACAAATCTCCTCTGGAGAGCTACAGGCAGTCTTGTGCTGTTGAAGCAGTGTTCTCCCAATCGAGCGAAGGCGTTCATGCGGGTGCATTGGCAGGCAGGAGAGGTTCCATGCTCCCAAAAATCATGATGGCCGTAGCTTTATTTACTGCGCCCTCAACGGTGTCCGCATCTTCATCGTCGGCTTGGGAGGCCTTGAATGCCGATGTTGCACGAAGCTGCGTTGCCGCCAGCAAACTGCGGCAGGCGCGCGCCGGGCAGGTGATCGGCTTCGACGACACCTTGGGCAAGTTCGTCACGATCGTAACCGGAACAAGCACGCTGGCGAGGGGCAAAAAAGCCACCATCAGCATGCATTGTGTTTACGACGTAAGCATCCGGCGTAGGCCCATTTAGGGGTTTGCTTTCCAGTTCCATGGCAAGAGGTCGGCGATGGCCTTTGCGGGATGGTCGTGGATGCGGGCGAGGGTGTCGGCGAGCCAGGCTTGGGGATCGACGTCGTTGAGCTTTGCGGTTTC
>CALRNG020000196.1:0-7039 GCA_943369495.1 Rhizobium sp. Q54 | reverse complement strand
GCATCAACCCGGTCCAGGTCGATCCAGTCGACTTTCATGCGCTGCCCCGGCTTTACTGTGCCCGCCCCCCATCCGGGTTCGCTGTCCACCGGCCAGTTGCGCAGGTCGGCCATCCGGTGCCCCCGGATGGCAAGGGCCTGTAACCGCCCGCCCTTTATCAGTTCACCCCGTGCATCGGGCAGGTAGCGATAGAAAAGGCAGCGCGGCTCATCCTGGGTCAGATAGACGATGCCGGTGGCCGGATCGACGGCGGCGGCTTCGTGCATGAAGCGGCCCATGGCCTTGATGGGCACCGGCGTGACGGGCGATGTCGCCGCCGCCGGCACCTCAAACACAAAGCCGTGATCCTTGCCGGTCAGCGGGCCGGCCCTGTCCGCCCGCTCCTCACAGGTCAGCCAGCTTCCCCAGGGGGTAGCCCCGCCAGCGCAGTTCTGGGTGGTGCCCGCCAATGACAGGTTGGATTGCTCGATCCGCCCTGTACGCAGATTATAGGTAAAGCTGCTGGTCCCACCCAGCAGCGGGCGCCCGTCCGGCGCAAAGTCATAGATCAGATCGGCGGACAGGCGGCGGGCCAGGGCATGATCCGGGCCGAACGCGCCCCGGTCGGTGACGGTGGGGTTCAGTTCATGATTGCGCACCAGCCGGCAGCGGTCCGGGTCACCGGGGATGGGAAAGGTGGCCATGCCGTCCGGTGCGCCCGGCGTCAGAAAACCGTCGGTCATCGCATCACCGGTGCGGGAGATGATGCGATAGGTGAAACCCCGCGGCAGATCCAGCAGGCCCGCCGGGTCCTGTTCCAGGGGCAGGGAAAGCGGCGCTGTCCCGCCGCGTGCCGCAAAGGCGGCCAGACCGGCGAAACCCAGGGAGGCGGCGGTGGCATGCTTCAGCCACTGGCGGCGGGACAGCATGATATGCAATCTCCGAAACGATGGACAGGAATGGAGGGGGTGATGGGATCAGAACTTGGCCCGCAAACCCAGCGAGAAGGTCCGACCATAATAGTCGTAGCGGGAGAACAGATCGTCCGCCACGAACTGCCACTGCGCCTCGTCAGTGATGTTCATCGCCTCGGCCACCAGGGTCAGGTTGTCGTTGATCTGCCAGGTGACATTGCCGTCCAGGGAACCAAACGCCTTGTCATTGGCGTTTTCCAGCCCGTTGGTGCCGACCTGGGCCAATACGTCGCCGCGCCAGCTATAGGACAGGCGGATGCCGATCGGCCCCTTTTCATAAAAGCCGGTCAGGTTGAAACTGTGACGAGCCACATTCTCCAGATCATCCTTGATGGTCCGGGTCCCGTCGAAATAGGTGGCCTTGGTATCGGTGAACGTATAGTTGGCCAGCATGCCCAGCCCGTCGAACGGTTCCGGCAGCATGTCGAAGGTCTGCTGATAGGCGATTTCGACGCCCTTGATGCTGGCATCGCCGCCATTGACGCGGGCCGACAGTTCATAGTCCACCCCGTCCACGACCAGCGTGGATTTGCGGGTGGTCATGAAGGTGCCGATATCCTTGTAGAACAGGCCGCCGATCAGGGCGCTGCTGGGGGCGAAATACCATTCCAGCGTGGCGTCATACTGCCAGGCCTCGAACGGTTCCAGGTTGGGATTACCGCCCACCGCCGTGAAAATCCTGTCCGATGAATTCAGGGTCAGGCGTGGGGCCAGATCGGCCAGAGAGGGCCTCGTGATGACCTTGGCCACCGACAGCCGGCTGACCAGATCATCGGTCAGGTCCACGGCCAGATTGGCGGACGGCAGGATGTCGGTATAATCCTTTTCGAACCGCACCGGGTCCGCCTTCCGGCCATCATCGGCATGCCCGGCGGAGACCTGTTTGGTGCCTGCCACCCGCACGCCGGCATTGCCGCGCACCGGCAGGCCCGCCACCTCACTGTCCAGATCGGCCATGACATAGGCGGACTTGATCTTTTCGGTGATGCGGTAGGAATTGCGCAGGTCGGCGCGGGCCAGCGGCTGATTGATCAGGGCCGGGTCCATCAGTTCAAAGAACTTATCGCCACTGGGGACAACCCATTCACGCGGCAGGGTGGCGCCCGTCTCGCCCAGGAAATCATCGACCAGAAAATCCGTCTCGTAATATTCGGGGCCATAGAAGGTGCCGGTGATGGATCGGCCATTGCGGTCGCGCGTGATGGTCAGGTCGCGGCGATCATAATCGCGCAGGCGGTCGCGATACTTCACCCCTGCCTTCACTGCCGATACCGGCCCCCATTCCAGCTCCCGTTCCAGGTCGATCTGGGCGGCCTTTTCGGTGTCCAGGCTGTCATTGACGCGCCATTCCAGGCGGCGACCCGGCAGGGTGGCGGGGCTGTTCAGGTCAGCGGTCAGGAAGCGCAGATTATGCACCTGGTCGCCGGCGGGGAAATACTCAAAGGCTACATTGCCGACGGGACCCAGCACGCGCGAACGGCGGATGGGCGTGGGCGTATCGCTATAGGCGCGGGAATAGGCGGTGTCCGCCGTCAGCGTCCAGCCATCACCGAAGCGGAAGGTCCCGTTCAGGCCGGCCTGCAGGTTCTCATGCGCCAGTTCCGACTGTTCGCGCCCGATCTGGCTGGAGGCACCCACCGTGCCGGCTACCAGTACGCCGTCGCGGATCACGGCGGTATTCGGGACCAACTGCGCCCAGTTGAAGTCCGCCGAATAGGTCAGCTCATCATATTTGATGTCGAGATCGGTGTAGGCGACATCCAGATTGATGTCGATGTCGGGCGTGGGAAACCACTGCACCGCCCCCGACAGGCCGATCCGCTCGCGTTCTTCCTGCTCCAGTGTGGGGCGCGTGCTGGCGGACCGGTAAATGGGGCCGCTGTCGGCCACCCGGTCGCCATTGGTGTCGATCCCGGCGGGCAGATAGGTCCAACCGCCATTCATGGCCCGGTCCTGGCGCATGGAGCGCTGGTCATAGACGGCGGCCAGCAGCACGCCGAATGTCCGCTCCTCATTGCGCCAACTGGTCAGGCCGGAAAAGCGCGTATCCAGCTTATCCGCCAGTTCCGGATAGGACAGGGTGGCGGAGAAGGCGTGCTCGGTATCCTTCAGGTCCAGCGGACGAAAGGTACGGACATCGACAATACCGCCAATGGCGCCTTCATCCAGGGCCGCTGTCGGGCTTTTGATCACATCAACGCGGGACACCAGTTCGGATGGCAGCGTGTCGAAGCGGAACTGCCGCCCGCTCTGGCCGCTGTCGCGTACATTTTCGTTCACGGCGGCGCTGCGCCCGTTCAGGGTCGTCGTCTGGAAATTGGCCCCCAGGCCGCGTACCCGCACGAACAGCCCTTCGCCCCGGTCGCGCACGATGGAGATGCCGGGCACGCGCTGCAGCGCCTCGGCAATGTTCTGGCTGGGGAACTTGCCGATATCTTCCGCCGAAATGGCATCCACGATGCTGTCCGCCTCGCGCTTGATATCCAGCGCGCGGGTGATGGAGCCTTTGAAGCCCGTGACGATCACTTCCTCCAGCACCGGCGACGCGGCGGCGGCGGTACTCTGCGCGCCGGCGGGCAGGGGGGCTGCGGTCGGGATGGCCCCGGCGGTCTGCCGCAGCAAAAGCACCGTTTCCCCATCCATCTGGAAATCCAGGCCGGTGCCGGCCAGGAGCTGACGCAGGCCCGCCGGCACCGCCAGTGCACCCGACACGCCCTGTGTGCGCTTGCCCGACAGAAGGGCGGGGTCGGCCATGACCTGCAGGCCCGTCTGGCGGGAGAACTGATCCAGGGCGCCGGCCAGATCACCGGCGGGGATGGACAGGCTGGTGCTGCGGGTCTCGGCTGATTGCTGGGCCATGGCGGCCGACAAGGCAGGCGACAGGGTGACCAGGGCCACACCGGCCAGCAGGGCAATTCGGATGGTCTTCACGTCTCTTCCCCCAAGGAACGCTGGCGCCGGCATGCGGCGCGGGATCGGTAGGAAGACGGGGGCGGCCGCAAAAACCGGACAGGACAGTTTCGTGAATGTTTAAAGGCGGTTACGTGACAGCGGGGCATGTTCCTGTTTTGCCGGCGCAGCGTGGCTACGCCGTCACCAGTTCCAGCGCTCCGTCGCGTCGTCGCACCGTGAAGCCATGCAGCTTGCCAAGCGAGGATAGCAGCCTGTCCGGCTCCGTCAGCTTGAACCGCCCCGCGACACGGCGACCGCCGATGGCGGGATCGGCGATACGTACCGGAACCGGGGCCGTGCGGTTCAGCCGTTCCGTCAGTTGCGACAGTGACAAGCCCTGTGTGACCAGCCAGCCCGTGCGGAAATCACCCGCCTGCGGGTCGAAGGCAACCGGGCCGGTGACGCGGGTGCCCTCCACCCCGGCCCGTTCCCCGGGACGCAGGCGGACCGCGCGGTCCCCCACGGTCACCAGGGCCGCCCCTTCATAAAGCGAAATCTCCGTCAGCCCGTCGGCCACATCCAGATTAAGGGCGCCGGCCAGGGTCTGGATGCGCGCCGTCCCGCAATCAATGGCAAAGGGCGCGGGTTCCGCCATCGCCGCAACCCGGATGAAGGCCTCGCCACGGGTCAGCGTCAGTTGCCGGGATGGGGTGTCGGTGGCGGTCAGAAGGTCGGTGCGGCCATTGGCAATCACCTGGCTGCCATCGGCAAGCGCGATGGTGCGGGCCGCACCCGGCGGCACTGTGACACGCGCCATCGATACCGCCCCTTCCTCCTGCCGGCGGGATAGCAGCAGGGGCGCGCCGATGGTCAGGGACAGGGCAGCGGCAATGCCGCCCGCCATCCAGGCCCGACGCGTCGGCTGCACCGGCACCACATCAGCCGTGACAAAGCGTGTCATCGCCGCCGTCAGGGCCGTGTCGGTCAGGACATCGCGCATGGCCTGCAGGTCGGCGCGGTTGGCCGGGTCGGCGGCCAGCCACGCGGACAGTTCAGCCTGCTCCGCCGGGGACAGGGCGGGCTCTTCCTCCTGACGCAGGGCCCAATAGGCGCCACCCCTGGCCACATCGCTGTTGGCGGGGGGATGGGGTCCGCCACTCATCGCACCCCCTCCCGGCCCAGCTCGCTATGCAGCCATTCCAGGGCGCGCACCACATGCTTTTCAACGGCGGCGACGCTGAGATCCAGGGCCTGGGCAATCTCGCGGTGGCTTTGCCCCTTCAGGCGCCGGCGGATGAACACTTCCCGCCGCAAGGGGGGCATCCGCCCCAGCGCCCGGGCAAAGGCATCGGCCCGCTGCCGCGCCATGGCCGATTGTTCGGCACTGGGGCGGTGACAGGCGATCTCCGGTTCCAGCGCCTCCGCCTGATCGATCCCGCGCCGGCGGTAATGGTCGCTGATCAGGTTGGCAGCGATCCGCAGGCTGAACGCCAGACTGTCCGCCACCTTGTTCGATTGCATATAGGCGATCATCCGCGTCAGGGTTTCCTGCACAAGATCATCCGCCAAGAACGGATCGCGGACCCGGCGAAGAATGAACCCATACAGCGCCTCGCGCTTGGGCAACTGTTCTGCCAGTTCCATTGCGGCAAACCCGTCCGGTCACATGTGTCACCGCAGGCTGTTACAGCAGAATCATTACAGCGCCATGACGCACGCGATCCCCTACACGCACGGTCTGCATGCAGCAGGGGACAAAACTGACCGAAAGCAGGGAGAGGGACGGCAAAACCAGAAATGCCACGGCGACCTGGGATCAATGGCTGGAACATCTCGTCAATCAGGCGCCGTTCCGCCAAATTCAGGTGCGATTAGTGCGCCCCCATGGGACTTAATCTCGGCTAGACTAGGTTGTCCACTATCTGGGTCTAGCGCTGGGAGGTCGTCTGGCTGCTGCACTGGCTCGCCGGTTGATACTACCGGTGAGCAACGACACCTTGTTACCACAAGGTGTGCAGTTGTATCCGAAGGGAACCGCCGGGCAGGCGGTAATGTCCGGTACTCCTTTGCGAACACCAAAACCCGCCCGTCCGCTTCCGGCCCCAACATCGACGAATTGGGTCGTTGTGACTGATCTTCATCCCCCCTCCCCAAAGCGCCAGACGGGAACGCCCATCTTGCGGGCCTTATCGGCGAGGTTCTGGGTGATGCCGGAGCCTGGAAAGGCGATGAGGCCGATGGGCAGGGTTTCCAGCATCTGGTCGTTGCGACGGAAGGGTGCGGCCTTCTTGTGGCGGGTCCAGTCGGGCTTGTAGACGATCTGGGGGACGCGACGGTTCTCGGCCCAACAGGCAGCGATGCGCTCGGCACCCTTGGGGCTGCCGCCATGCAGCAGCACCATGTCGGGATGTTTGGCATGAACCTTGTCCAGCGCTGCCCAGATGCGGTCGACATCGTTGCACTCCACCCCGCCGGTAAAGGCCACCTTGGGGCCGGGGGGCAGCAGCAGGTTGGTGTCGGCATGGCGACGGGCGGCGATATGGTCGCGGCTGTCAATGATCGCCGCCGTCAGGGTGCGGTGGTTCAGCTGTGAGCCCTGGCGCGGGCGCCAGGTGGAACCGGTCAGAGCCTCGTACATCTCGGCGGCGGCGTCGCGGAAGAACTCGAAGGCGTTGCGGCGTTCGATCAGGCCCAGCCCTTCGGCGGTCAGGCGTTCCAGTTCGACAGAGCGGATTTCTGAGCCGTCCTGTTCGGTCTGGCTGCGCTGCTGGGCCTGTTCGTTGGCATCCAGGTCGCGCTCCAGGCTGCCGATGCGGCGGTGGAAGACATTGACGCAGGCCCAGAGCAGGTCGTCCAGGTCATCCTCCAGCCGGGTGCCGGTCAGCAGCCCGGCCAGCGTCTCCAGGCAGGCCCCGATCTCAGCCCTGGCCTGATCGGCCTCGGGCAAAGGGCGCGGGTCGGGCTCGTCCTGATAGGGGCGATAGCCGTAGAGCTGCAATTCCTCCAGCAGATGGGCGGAAGGTGCTGCCTCCGTAAGGCCGTCGGTGGCGGGGAATGGGGATGTCGCGCGGCTGGTCAGCATGGCGGTCACCGGATTTGTGGGCCGCGCCGGTCGCGGCCTTCCTGGGGAGCGCCCGCCAGGGTTAAGCCCGGCCCCGCACCCCTTGCGGGCCGCAGCGCCAGCGGAGGACGGC
>CALRNG020000195.1:0-7063 GCA_943369495.1 Rhizobium sp. Q54 | reverse complement strand
CTACACCCGCACCCACTCCATATACCAATTGGCCTGCCAGGTCTTGCCGCCATCGCGTGAGACGGTTTGATACCAGCGATGGCTGGTGGGCGTGATGCGATCCCAGATGCCGCGCACCTTGATGGGCTGATCCCCATCCATCTCATCCGCTTCGAACACGCCCTCACCGTGGCGGAAGGTGCCGGTCAAGCCGGGCGTGGTCAGAACCCCACTTTTGGCGTTCACCCAGAAGTCGGACCAGAGTTTGCGTTCCGCCTCGAACAGCCGGATCCCCACGCCGGCAAAGTTGCGGGCCGGGATGCGCAGTTCCTCAATGCTGCCGGCCCCGTTCAGGATGGTCCAGCAGGTGGCCTCGCCCGTGAACTCATCCCAGTCGCCGGTCTCTGGCTTCAGGCGGCGATGGCTGATCCGCCATTCGCCAGCCAGGAAATTGAAATCGCCCGCCTTCCCCTCCGCCGGTTCTGCGGCGGCCACCGGCAGGGCGGCGGTGGCCACGCCCACGGCCAGGCCCAGAGCCGATTGCAGCACTGGGCGCCGCGCGATCACGCTGGTCTCATCACTCATTGTCCCCTCCATCTGTCGATTGGCCCGTTTGCCGGGCGACGGGGGGATTGTGACGCGCTATACCTGACATCCTGTGTCAGGTAATGAGGGGAAGGGTCGAAAAATGCGGGCGAGCCGGCTTCTTTCCCTGCTGTTGCTGCTGCAACTGCGCGGCGGGCAAACGGCGGCGCAATTAGCGGCTGAACTGGAAGTGTCGGAACGAACCATCTATCGCGATATCGACGCGTTGAGTGCGGCGGGCGTGCCTGTCTATGGCGACCGGGGGCCGGGTGGCGGGTTCCAGCTTCTGGAAGGCTACCGCACCCGCCTGACCGGGCTGGCCAGTGACGAGGCGGAGGCCATGTTCACCATCGGCCTGCCGGGACTGGCGGGCGCGCTGGGTGTGGGGCAGGCGGCGGCGCGTGCCTGGAACAAGCTGATGCTGGCCCTGCCGGCCCCAGCGCGGGAGGAGGCGGGGCGCATGGGCGACCGGTTCCACCTGGATGCCGCCGACTGGTACCGCGTGGCCGAACCCACCCCCTTCCTGCCCGATCTGGCCCGCGCCGTGCTGGATTGCCGGCGGGTGGTGATGCGGTAC
This sequence comes from Rhizobium sp. Q54, assembly GCA_943369495.1. Classification (GTDB taxonomy): domain Bacteria; phylum Pseudomonadota; class Alphaproteobacteria; order Azospirillales; family Azospirillaceae; genus Niveispirillum. The sequence goes on along the minus strand of CALRNG020000195.1, from coordinate 5,922 downwards.
GAAAGCTGGAAGGGCGAACGCGACTGGACGCTTGATCCGCTGGGCCTGGTTCTGAAGGCGGGCGCCTGGTACTTCGCGGCCCTGTATGGGGACCGTACCCTGGTGTTCAAGGTGGCGTCCATCCGGGCGCTGGAGGTCACGCGCGAGGGGTTCGCGCGGCCCGCAGATTTCCACCTGCCCGGTTTCTGGGCAGGTCATCTGGCGGAATTCGAGGAAAGGCTCCGGCCCGACCGGGCGGACCTGTCGGTCAGCACCGTGGGCCGCGATCTGCTGTCCCGGCTGGGTGCTTACGCCGCAGAAGCCGTCGCGGCAGCACGGTCGGCGGATGCCGACGGCTGGGCCGATCTTACCCTGCCGTTCGAGAACATTGATCAGGCGGCCCGCCTGCTGCTGGGCCTGGGGCCGGAGGTGCGGGTGCGCGCACCGGATGCGTTGCGGGTCAGGGTTATGGAGATGGCGACGGGGATCGTGGCGCAGATGCAAGCGCCGCCCCCTTGACCCGCCGGCCTGTCCCCGTCACACTTCAAACAATTGTTTGAATGAACCAATGGGAGGAGATGACATGCCCAAGGCGTTGCTGTGCAAGGGGTTCGGCCCACCGGAAAGCCTGGCTCTGGAAGAGGTGGAGGCGTTGCCGCTGGCGGCGGGGGAGGTGCGGATCGCCATCAAGGCGGCGGCGCTGAACTTCGCCGACACCCTGATCATTGAGGGCAAGTATCAGGAAAAGCCGCCTTTCCCCTTCACCCCCGGCATGGAATGCGCGGGCGTGGTGACGGAAGTTGGCGACGGCGTGCGGCACCTGAAGGTCGGGCAGCGGGTCATGGCCCTGTCGGCCAAGGGCGCGTTCCGGGAGGAAGCGGTGGTGGAGGCGGGTGCCGTCCTGCCCATTCCCGACGGCATGGAGTTCGCCACTGCCGCCGGCTTCCCCGTCGCCTATGGCACCTCCCACCTGGCCCTGACCGACCGGGCGCAGTTGAAGGCGGGGGAGACCTTGCTGGTGCTTGGCGCGTCGGGTGGGGTCGGTCTGACGGCGGTGGAGATCGGCAAGGCCATGGGTGCCAGGGTCATCGCGGCGGCGTCATCGCCGGAAAAGCTGGCGGTGGCCAGGGATCATGGCGCCGATGAAGTGATCGACTATACGGCGGAAGACCTGAAAACCCGGTTGAAGGAGCTGGCACCCACGGGCGTGGATGTCGTGTTCGATCCGGTGGGCGGGGATTATTTCGATGCCGCCTTGCGCAACATGGCCTGGTGCGGACGCATCATCACCATCGGCTATGCGGCGGGACGCATCCCGCAGGTGCCGGCCAATCTGCTGCTGGTCAAAAATTGTGCGGTGCTGGGCCTGTTCTGGGGGGCCTATCGCAAGCATAACCCGCAGCGCCTGGGCCAGAGCCTGATGGGACTGCTGGCCATGTGGGGGGACGGCAAGCTGCGCCCGCATGTGTCGCACGCCCTGCCCATCACCGACTATGCGCAGGCTTTCCATCTGCTGTCGGGTCGCAAGGCGACGGGCAAGGTGGTGCTGACACTGGGGTGAGCCCGACTGCCAAGGCCGGCGACCGCCGGCCCGCGCCCCATGGCGCGCAAGCCAAGCCGCCGGACGGCGGCGCCCGGCGCATGAGGGCAAAACGAAGACTTCCCCCAAAAAGAAAACCGCCGCACCGGGCGCCCGGTGCGGCGGTCATTTATTCAGGCCGGGGCCTGGAACTTACTGGATGCTCTCGCCATGCAGGGCCAGATCCAGACCGTCACGTTCCGCATCCTCGTCAACGCGCAGGCCGGTGATGGCCTTGACGACGTAGAGGATGATGGCGGTGGCAACAGCGGACCAGACGACAGTGGCCAGGATACCCCAGAGCTGCGTCCACACCTGGCCGATATTGCCTTCCAGCGCGCCGGCGGTCCCGCCGATGGCGGCCTTGGCGAAGACGCCGGTCAGGATGGCGCCGACGATACCGCCAACACCATGCACGCCCCAGACATCCAGGCTGTCGTCATACTTCAGCGCATGCTTCAGCGTGGTGGAGGCAAAGTAGCAGATGATGCCGGCGGCGACACCGATGCCGAGTGCACCGTCAACACCGACGAAACCAGCAGCCGGGGTGATGGCGACCAAGCCGGCCACAGCACCGGAGACGGCACCCAGCACGGAGGGCTTGCCCTTCACACCCCATTCCACGAACACCCAGGCCAGCGTGGCCGTGGCGGCGGCGACCTGGGTGACCAGCAAGGCCATGCCCGCACGGCCATCAGCGGCAACCGCGGAGCCGGCGTTGAAGCCGAACCAGCCCACCCACAGCATGGCAGCGCCGATCAGCGACAGGACCAGGTTGTGCGGCTTCATGTCCGACGTGCCATAGCCCTTGCGCTTGCCGAGAATGATGGCGCACACCAGACCGGCGACGCCAGCATTGATGTGAACGACGGTGCCGCCGGCATAGTCCAGGACGGCATGGCCTTGCTGCATCAGGAAGCCACCGCCCCACACCCAGTGGCAGACCGGGCTGTAGACGATCAGCGACCACAGTGCCGTGAACAGCAGCAGGGCCGAGAACTTCATACGGTCAGCAAAGGCGCCGGTGATCAGCGCCGGGGTGATGATGGCAAAGGTCATCTGGAAGGCGATGAACACCGATTCCGGAATGGTGCCCGTCAGGCTGCCAACCTCCAGGCCGGACAGGAAGGCCCGGCTCAGGTCACCGACATAGGCATTGCCGGGACCGAAGGCCAGGCTGAAACCGACAACAACCCACAGCACCGAGACCAGGGCCGCGATGGCGAAGCTCTGCATCGCCATGGTCAGGACGTTCAGCTTGCGGACCATGCCGCCATAGAACAGCGCCAGACCAGGAATGGTCATGAACAGCACCAGCGCCGTCGACGTCAGCAGCCATGCGGTATTGCCGCTGTCCAGCGTCGGGGTCGGTGCCGCGTCCTGAGCGAGGGCCACGCCCGGAACCATCGCCAGGCACGCCGCGAAAAGGGTCTTCAACATACGATTCATCTGGCTCCCCATTCTTGTGGGCACGGGGCCGACCGGCCGCCGCACACGCCGCTACTCCCCTATTCAAAGTCCGTGCCGTTGTGCAAAGCGGCGGAATCCCTACGCTGTTCGGGGCCGTCGCCTGAATGGAATCCACCCTTCGAACCTGCGACTCCATCAGAAAACAAGACATTTGCTCAAATAATGTGCATTTTCCAGCGATGGTATTCATGGAAAACTCGATATTAATCAATAGTATAATGCACAAGTCCCCATCGGAGGCACCCCGATTCAGCGGCTAAAAATGTGACAGGTTAAAAAATAGGCAGACATTCGGGGGCATGCTGTGCCGCAACGCCGATGGGTGTCGATCCGGGCCTTTCGCCTTTTCGTTGTCTGCCTTGCCCATGATTGCGCACGCAACATACGTATCCAGACGTGACCCCGGACGCAGCATGTGACACCATCCCGGTTGAATATAGCCGCCGGTCGAAGCGGCCGGCAGCGCGCGATGCGCGACATCAGGGAGGATGGGGAATTGGTGACCAGTCAGTCCGAACAGCGTCTGGACCGTGACCTGCGGCAGGCGCCGCGCCATGCGCTGGCCCTGGTGCTGGCGGGCGGGCGCGGCAGCCGCCTGAAACAGCTGACCGACCGCCGCGCCAAGCCGGCGGTGCATTTCGGGGGCAAGTTCCGTATTATCGACTTCGCCCTGTCCAACTGCATCAATTCCGGCTTCCGCCGTATCTCCGTCATCACGCAGTATAAGTCGCACTCCCTGCTGCGGCACTTGCAGCGCGGCTGGAACTTCCTGCGCGGTGAAATCGGCGAATTCATCGATCTGCTGCCGGCCCAGCAGCGCATCAATGAAACCAGCTGGTATCAGGGCACGGCCGACGCCGTGTATCAGAACCTGGATATCCTGCGGTCCCACAAGGCGGAATGGGTCCTGATCCTGGCCGGCGATCACATCTATAAGATGGATTACGCCAACATGCTGGCCAGCCATATCCGCACCGGCGCGGATGTGACCGTCGGCTGTATTGAGGTGCCGCGCCTGGAGGCCACGGGCTTCGGCGTCATGCATGTCGATGGCGACAATCGCGTCGTCAGCTTCCTGGAAAAGCCGGCGGACCCGCCGGCCATGCCGGGCAAGCCGGACATGGCGCTCGCCTCCATGGGCATTTACATCTTCAATGCCGATTTTCTGTACAGCCACCTGGAGCGCGACGCCGAGGACCAGAAGTCGAGCCGCGATTTCGGCAAGGACATCATCCCCTATCTGGTGGAGAACGCGAAGGTCGTCGCCCACCATTTCAATGAAAGCTGTGTGCGCAACAAGGCACAGCCCGGTAATGCCTATTGGCGCGATGTCGGCACCGTCGATGCCTATTGGGAAGCCAATCTGGACCTGTGCACCGTCTCCCCCGATCTTGATCTGTATGACCGGGAATGGCCGATCTTCACGTACCAGGAGCAGCTGCCGCCAGCGAAATTCGTGTTCGACGATGATGGCCGCCGCGGGATGGCCATCGACAGCATGGTATCGGCCGGCTGCATCACGTCGGGCTCCGTCGTCCGCCGCTCTTTGCTGTTCAACAAGGTGCGTATCCATTCCTACTGCGAGGTGACGGATGCCGTCATCCTGCCGGAGGTGGAGGTGAACCGGAATGCGCGCCTGACCAAGGTGGTGGTGGATCGCGGCTGTGTCATCCCTGCCGGTCTGGTGGTGGGCGAAAACGCGAAAGAGGATGCGCGCCGCTTCTATCGTTCCGAAAATGGTGTGGTATTGATCACCCAGGAGATGCTGGACCGTCTGAAGGACTAACGGGACGGCATCGGGACTGAGACAGCGGCGCGGGGGCAGATGAAGACCTATCCGGGTAATTTCGTGCTGGACCCGCTGGGACGGCGGGTCACCCTGCACGGCCGATCGGCCTTCGCTGCCCTGCACCGGGCCGGCGGGGTGGCGGCGGCTTGCCTGGACCACCTCACGCCCCACATGCAAGCCGGCGTGACCACGGCAGAGATCGATGATCTCGTGGTCGCCTTCCTGATGGCGAACGGGGCCTTGGCAGCCACCTTGGGCTATCACGGGTTTCCCAGATCCTGCTGCATTTCCCCGAACTATGTCGTCAATCACGGCATCCCGTCGGACCGGGTGCGGCTGAAGGCGGGTGATATCGTCAATGTCGATGTCACCGCCATTGTCGATGGCTGGTACGGTGATACAAGCCGCATGTATTGCGTGGGCGATGTAGCGCCCAAGGCGGCCCATCTGGTCCGCACCACCTATGATGCCATGATGGCCGGCATTGGGCAGGTGGCACCCGGCAAGCATCTGGGCGATATCGGCCATGTCATTGAGCGGGCAGCCAAATCCGTCGGCTATTCCACCGTCCGCGACTATGTCGGCCATGGCATCGGCCGCGTCTTTCATGACGCCCCCGACGTCATGCATTTCGGCAAGCCGGGGCGCGGTATGAGGCTGGTGCCCGGCATGGTCTTCACCATTGAGCCCATGTTCAACCAGGGTGGACCCGGCGTGCGTACCCTGGCCGACGGCTGGACCAACATCACCCGCGACCTGTCCCTGTCGGCGCAGTTTGAACATATGGTGGGCGTGACAGAAGACGGGGTGGAGATTTTCACCCGGTCGCCGACGGGGTTGGATTGTCCGGTTGCCGCCGCACCCCGTCCCTGACCCTTTCTGATCTTCAACAGCCCCGGACCCGATCATGCGCGTTCTTTTCGTTACGTCGGAATGCCTGCCCTATGTGAAAACCGGTGGTCTGGGGGATGTGGCCGGCGCCCTGCCGGCGGCGTTGCGGGCAGAAGAGGTGGATGTCCGCACCCTGATCCCCGGATATCCCGGCGTGCTGGATCGGCTGGAGACCATCAAGGTGCTGCGCGATCTGCGCGGGCTGCCGGGTCTA
>CALRNG020000194.1:0-7117 GCA_943369495.1 Rhizobium sp. Q54 | reverse complement strand
GGCGGTCAGCGCCCAGGCGGCCCGCATCATGAACAGCCTGATGGAGGAGCAGCAGGACCGCTATCCACAACGGCTGCGCTGGTTTGCAACCCTGCCCTGGCAATATGCCGGCTCAGCCGTGGCGGAACTGGACCGGGCGGTGGTGGCGGGGGCGGCGGGCGTGTTCGTCACGGCCAATGTCGATGAGCGCAACCTGACCGACCCGCACTTCGCCCCCATCTGGGACGCCATCGACCGCCACGGCCTGCCCGTGCTGGTGCATCCCACGGCACCGCAGGGCGCGGCACAGATGGGCATGGATGAATATGGGCTGGTGCCGCCCGTAGGATTCATGTTCGACACGACACTGGCCATTGCCCGCATGATCTTTGACGGGTTCTTCGAGCAGTACCGCAACCTGAAGATCATCGCCGCCCATGGCGGCGGCACCTTGCCCTATCTGGCCGGCCGCCTGGACCGCTGTCATGAGCGTATTCCGGCCTGTGCGGAGAAGATCACGCTGCCACCCAGCCATTACCTGCGCCAGATCTATTATGACGCGGTGGTGTATGAGAAGGCGGCCCTGGACCTGTGCGTCCATGTGGCGGGCGGGCCGGAACGGGTGATGTATGGCTCCGACTATCCGCACAATATCGGCGACATGGCCGGCTGCCTGGAGCGGGTGAACGCCATGGGCGGATCGACGGCGCGCAAGATCAAGGGCGAGACGGCCGAGAAGCTGTTCGGTCTGTAACAAAGGGGGGATTTGATGATTGTTGAACCACGCTTGATCATCAACGGACAGGCCCACCCGACGGCGGCGCGGTTCGACGTCATCAATCCGGCCACGGGTGCGGCCTTCGCCACCTGCCCGCAGGCGGGGGCGGAGGACCTCGACCATGCTGTCGCGGCGGCGCGGCGGGCCTTTCCCGCCTGGGCGGCGGCACCGATTGAAGATCGGGCCGCCCGCCTGTTGGCCATCGCCGACGCTCTGGAGGCGCGCAAGGCGGAGATTATCCCGCTTTTGTCCACCGAACAGGGCAAGCCCATGGCGGGCGGTGCTACCGGAGAAGTCGGGGCTGCCATCATGTGGACGCGCTTCACGGCTGGGCTACGGCCAGAGGTCGAATTGATCCAGGATGACGCCACGGCGCGCATCGAACTGCATCGCCGGCCGCTGGGCGTTGTCGCCTCCATTACGCCCTGGAACCATCCCGTGCTGATCGCCGTCTGGCACATCATGCCCGCCCTGCTGGCCGGCAATTGTGTGGTGATCAAGCCGTCCTCCTATACGCCGCTTTCCACCCTACTGCTGGTGGAGATCGCGGCCGCCCTGCTGCCGCCCGGCGTGCTGAATGCTGTGACGGGAGAGGGAGCGATGGGACAGGCCATCAGTGGCCATCCCGGTATCGACAAGATCGTCTTCACCGGCTCCACCCCTACCGGGCGGCGGATCATGGCCAATGCGGCCGGCAATCTGAAGCGCCTGACCCTGGAACTGGGCGGCAATGACGCGGCCATTATCCTGCCCGACGCGGATGTGGACGCCATCGCGCCACGGATCTTCGCCAAGGCTTTCGGCAATAGCGGCCAGACCTGTGCGGCGCTGAAGCGGCTTTATGTACATGACAGTCTGCATGACGCCCTGGCCGCACGTCTGGCCGATCTGGCGCGGGCCGCGAAGCTGGGGCCGGGCGATGATCCGGACAGCCAGTTCGGGCCTGTGCAAAACCGGGCGCAGTTCGACCGCATCTGCGAACTGGCGGCCGATGCCAAGGCGAATGGCGGTCGCTTTCTGGCCGGGGGCGAGCCGCTGCCCGGCCCCGGCTATTTCTTCCCGCTGTCGGTCGTGGTCGATGTGGCGGACGGGATGCGCGTGGTGGATGAGGAACAGTTCGGCCCCATCCTGCCCATTATCCGTTATCACGATGTGGACGATGCCCTGGCCCGTGCCAATGCGGGGGAGAATGGGTTGGGCGGGTCCGTCTGGTCATCCGACGTGGCGGCGGCGGCGGCGCTGGCGCAGCGGCTGGTCTGCGGCACGGCCTGGGTCAATGACCACGCCAGCCTGTCACCCGCCGCCCCCTTTGGCGGGGCCAAGCAGTCGGGCATCGGCGTGGAATTCGGCCTTCACGGCCTGCACGAATATCAGCAGGTCCAGGTGCTGCGGGTGGCGAGGTAGGGATGCTACCCCTACCGCCGCTCCCCGATCACATTGCGCAATGTGCCGATGCCGTCTATCTCGATTTCCACCACATCGCCCGGCTCCAGATAACGTCCCGTTTCGAACCCGCAGCCATTGCCCATGGTGCCCGATCCCAGTACGTCGCCAGGATACAGCGTCTCATCCCGGCTGATGAAGGCGATGCAGGCTTCGAACCGGTGCTGCATGGCGCCCGACAGGCCCACGCCCTGGGTCTGGCCATTGATGCGGCATTGCATGGTCAGCGCATAGGGATCGGGCAGGTCATCCCGCGTCACGATCCAGGGGCCCATGGCGTTGCCGGTATCGAAATCCTTGCCTTTGCTGGGCCCCATGCGGAACTGCTGGTCGCGGACCTGTTCGTCGCGGGCACTGAAATCATTGTAGATCGTGTAGCCGAAAATATGGTCCGCCACCCGGTCGGTGGTGATGTCCACGCCCTGGCGGCCGATGATGGTGGCGAGTTCAACCTCGTAATCCAGCGTCCGGCTGAAGCGCGGCCATTGGATGGTGCTGCCATGGCCGGAACAGGTCATGCGGTTGCCCTTGAAATAAAAGGGCCGTTCATACCAGATCGCGGGCAAGGCATAGGCGCCGCTGGCCTTGTACGCCTGATAGGCGGCCTCCGGGTCGGGTTGCGTGGCGGCGCGCATGCGCATGCTGGTTTCCAGCGCCTGCAAACAATGCAGCTCAAAATTCGCGAAGTCGCGGATGGAATTGGGCACGGGCAGCGGCGCCAGAAAGCGCACCGCATCGGGCGACAGCAGATGGTCGCCCCGGTTGCGGGCCAGCAGGTCGGCGATGGCCGGAAGGCTGCGCTCCTCCGCCTCAATGATGGCCTGCATGCTGGACAGCAGGGGCGCCGCATCGGGGGCTGCCGCCGTCAGGTCCAGCAGCAGCCCGTCCGCCGTCGCCGCAGCGGTGCGGATGCGGCTTTCATGTTCGATCGTGGCCAGCTTCATGGAACGGGTTCCTATCCTTCCTTGCTGGTTCTGGCTTAAACCTGATACCGTTGACTTGTCAACTAATGGAGTTTGGAAATGGCGGAAATCGTCCTGGGCATCGGCTGCGCCCACACGCCGCAACTGCACACGCTGGCCAAGGATTGGGATATCCGCGCCGCCCGCGACCGGCAGGATGGCGTGCCCTTCTGGTACAAGGGCCGCAAGCTGCCCTATGCGGAGCTGGAGCCGCTGCGCCGGCATGAGGACATCGCCAGCCAGCTTTCCATGCCGATCCGGGAAAAGGCGCTGCAGAACAGCTTCGCGGCCATGGACCGGTTGCACGCGCTGTACCGGCAGGTGGACCCGGACGTTGTGGTCATTGTCGGTAATGACCAGAAGGAGATTTTCGGTGGCATCATCCCGGCCTTCGCCGTCATCGCCGCTCCCACCATCGCCAACATGCCGCGCACGGCGGAGCAGAATGCCCGCCTGCCGGCGGGGATCGAGATCGCCGACCATGGCCATTTGCCCGAAAGCCACACGGACTATCCCGGCCACCGCGCGCTGGGCCTGCATCTGGCCTTGCATCTGGTGCGGGAAGGCGGGTTCGACGTGACCCTGTGTCACGAGAAACCGACCATCCATGGCGCGCATTCGCTGCTTTACGGCATGCCGCACGCCTATGGTTTCCTTTACAAGAACATCATGCGCGACCATGTGAAGCCGCATGTGCCGGTTGATGTGAACTGCTGGTACTATGAAAACAGCCCGACGGCCGCCCGCTGCTATGATTTCGGCACAGGGTTGGCCAGGGCGATTGCCGCCTGGGACAGTGATGCGCGGGTGGCCGTGCTGACCACCGGCGGCCTGACCCATTTCGTGGTGGATGAGGAATGGGACCGGCAGTTTCTGGCCGCCATGGCCTCGGGTGAGGCAGACTGGCTGCGGTCCATTCCGCAAAACGAGCTGATGGCCGGCACGTCGGAATGCAAAAGCTGGATCGCCACGGCGGCGGCCATGAATCAGGCCGGCCTGAAGATGGACCTGGTGGATTACCAGCGTCTGTACCGCACAGAGGGAGGAACGGGTTCCTCCTGCGGCTTCACCGCCTGGTTACCCGCGTAGGAATGAAGGGCGAGACGGAATATCATATTGCATGACAAGCCGGCTTCACCCAAGCGTGGCCCTGTGTTAAGGCTCAACGCAGGCGTGACCTTGCCGGACACGCGGGAGGGGCGTCATGTCCACGATGGAAGAAGAACCGGAGGAGGGCAAATCCTCCTCCACCGTCAAAAGCGTTGAAGTCACCGTCCAGATCCTGGAAGCGATCACGGAGGCGACGGGCCCCGTGCGCGTCACCGATCTGGCCAAGCGTCTGGGCATGACCAAGGCGCGGGTGTCGCGCCATCTGCAGACCCTAACGGCGCTGGGTCTGGTGGACCGGGCACGGGAAGGCGAAGGCTATGTCTTCGGTCGCAAGCTGTTGAAATTCGGCCGTGCCGCCGTCTATCGCAGCAATATCGTGGAGATATCACGGCCCTTCCTGACCGATTTGCGGGTTTCCACCGGCCATACGGCCATCCTGACCACGCCGACGCGCGGCGGGGCCATGGTGGTGGCGGCTGTGCCCAACCCGTTCGAACCCGGTGTCATGGTCCATCCCGGCATGGTCCTGTCCCTGCCGGGATCGCCAGCCGCGCGGTTAATCCATTATTTCGAACGGTTGAAACCCACGCCGCCCCGCGTGGAGGAGAATCTGCGCAAATATGGCGTCGATTTCGAAGCCAATGCCAGCGGCAACGGGCTGGGCGGCATTGCCGCACCGATCTTTGAACCCGATGGCCTGATCTCTTCCACCGTGGGTGTCATCCTGTCCTCCTCCCTGCTGCTGCCGGAACCCGATCCGGCGCTGTTCGGGCCGATCAAGGCCATCGCCCAGGAAATTCAGGCCCATTATGCCGAGGGTGCCATCTCTCCCCTAATGCCACGCTAATCAGCCCAGAAGATCCTTCCCGCCTGAAGGGCACGGCCCCTGCCCGGGGCCGTGCCCTTTTTTCGCGTCGATGACGGAGTTGCGCTGTGCGAGACTATGGCTCGTTATGCGGAAATTTGCGTCGGCCATATCGTTGACAATGCAATCATTATAGTCTCGTATAGCGTTACAACGTCATGTAAAATGCATCGCTCTGGTAGGTTGCCCACGGGAATGGGTACCAGCAACGGGGTGAGGCGATAACAGGGGGTCTTAGCATGTTGAAGAGTGAAGGAACCCGGCGCCTGCGATGGTCAGTAGCGTCTGCCGCCTTGCTGCTATTGACCGGTGCACTACCTGCTGCCGCAGAGGAACTCCTTCAGCTGGAGGAGATCATCGTCACCGCCCGCCGCATGGAGGAAAGCCTCCAGCGCACGCCTGTGGCGGTGACCGCCGTGTCGGAAGCCGACCTGCGCGACAAGAATATCGAGAGCCTGCTGGATATCGGTGCTGTCGCCCCCAATGTCATGGTCGGCAGCCAGTCGGCCAATGGCGGGCTGAATGGCGGTTTCTTCATCCGTGGCATCGGCCAGGACCGGTCGGGTATCGGTTTCGACCAGGGTGTCGGCATCTATGTCGACGATATCTATCAAAGCCGCAGCGACAATTCCCTGATCGACATCGTGGATGTGGAGCGGGTGGAGGTGCTGCGCGGCCCCCAGGGCACGCTGTTCGGCAAGAACACCATCGGCGGCGCCATCCGCTATATCACCAAGACACCCAGCAGCAAGGCCGGCGGCTATGTCGATGCCACGGTGGGTTCCTTTGACCGGGCCGATATCAAGGCCAGCGTCAATGTCCCGCTGACGGAGACCCTGTTCGTCAAGGCCACGGTCGGCAGCCTGAACCGCGACGGCTATATCAAACATGTCGTGGACAAGGATCGCGACGGTGACCAGGACACGCAGGTGGGGCAGGTGCAGGTGCGGGCGTACCTGTCAGACCGGTTGACGGTTGATGTGTCGGCCGCCAAGACCCGCAGCAAGAACAGCGGTCGCGCCTATATCATCGATTACATTGATGCGGCCGACACCTTCCCCACGCGCTTTCGCACCAAGACGGGCCTGCCCTTCGACAATCGCTTTGCCAGCACCGATCCCTATACGCGCTATGGCGGCGACAATACCTCATACTCCTATGATGGCTATACCCTTTCCGGTGTGATCAATTTCGATGTCACGGACGATATCAGCCTGAAATCCATTACCGGCTATATGCAGGCCGATATTCTGTCCGCCAATGACTGGGACGGTACGCAGTACCAAGTCTATGACATCGTCAATGACCGCAAGATCGACCAGTTCTCACAGGAATTCCAACTGTCGGGCGCTGGCTTCGACAATCGCTTCCACTATGTCGGCGGCCTTTATTATCTGACCGAGAGCCCATCGGACAATGCCACCGTCTATACTGCCTTCGACACGCAGTTCCCGGCTCCGCGCCTGACCAGCCAGAGCCAGAAGGTGGACAGCTACGCCGCCTTTGCCCAGGGCACCTACGCACTGACCGAGCAATTGTCGGTGACCGGCGGCGTGCGTTACAGCCGTGACGACAAATCGGCCAAGGGATCGCGCGTCGATACGAAATTCAGCGGCACGGGGGAGGGGAGCTGGGACGATGTCTCGTCGCGCGCCTCCATCGAATATCAGTGGAATGACGATGTGATGACCTATGCCGCGGTGACCAAGGGGTTCCGCAGCGGCGGCATCAATATCGGCACGGCGGCCCCGGTCGTATTCACCAAATATGATCCGGAGATGGTGTGGAACTATGAGGCGGGTATCCGCTCCGACCTGCTGGACCGCCGCCTGCGTCTGAACATCACCGGTTTCCATATGGATTACACCGATCAGCAACTGACGGCGCTGAACCAGGCCACCAACACCATCTTCATGCAGAATGTCGGCTCCTCCCACCGTACCGGCCTGGAGGTCGAAACCCAGGTTTTGGTGACCCAGG
>CALRNG020000193.1:0-7163 GCA_943369495.1 Rhizobium sp. Q54 | reverse complement strand
CCACGGCCTCACCACCAGCGGCTTCGATTTCGGCGACCAGGCTGTCCAGTTCGGCCTGACGGCGGGCGGCGACAACCAGTTTGGCGCCTTCGGTGGCGAACAGGTTGGCGGTGGCACGGCCGATACCGGCGCTGGCACCGGTGATAATGGCGACCTTATTCTGCAAGCGGTTCATGATCAGGGTCCTTTGCGTTTGGGTGGGCACCGTCATCGGCGCCGTTGATGGTTGGACCCTACGCCTCATGTTTGCTTTCATCGATGGGATGAAAATGGTTAGATTATTCAGTTTTACTGAATGATTGAGACCACCATGGACCGGCTGCGCGCGTTTGAGGTTTTTGCGGCGGTGGTGGGCAAGGGTGGGTTCGCCAAGGCGGCGGATGCGCTGAACACGTCGCCCGCCAATGTCACCCGCTATGTCGCGGAGCTGGAGGCGTATCTGGGCACGCGCCTTCTGAACCGTACCTCGCGCCGCCTGTCGCTGACGCAGGCGGGTCAGGCCCTATTCGACCGCGGTCGTCTGATCCTGGATGAGGTGGCGGAGCTGGAGGCGCTGGTTGGGGCCGCTGCGGTTAAACCGCGCGGGCGGTTGCGCATCAATGCCCCGGTCAGCTTCGGCATACGACATCTGGCCCCGCTCTGGCCGCGTTTCATGGCGCTGTATCCCGACGTATCACTGGATATCGCGCTGATCGACCGGGTCGTTGACATTGTGGAGGAAGGCTATGACATGGCCATCCGCATCTCCCGCGCCGGATCACAAAGCCATGTGGCGCGGCGGCTGGCCATTTCGCGCAATCTGGTCTGTGCGTCGCCGGCCTATATCGCGCGGCATGGGCAGCCGGAAAGCCCGCAGGATCTGGCCGCCAACCATCGCTGTATCCTTTATTCGCACGCCGTCGCGCCCGACGAATGGACGCTGACCGATGAAGGGGGGCGCGAGCAGGTGGTGCGGGTGCGGGAGGTGATGTCCTGCAACAATGGTGACACAGCCCGTATGGCGGCCCTGGACGGGATCGGTATCATCCGGCAGCCCACCTTCCTGATCAGCGATGATTTGCGGGCCGGGCGGCTGGTACCGCTGCTGCCGGGATACCGGTCGCCCGACATCGATATCGTGGCGCTCTACCCTTCCCGCCGGCACCTGTCGGCGAAGGTGCGGGTGATGGTGGATTTCCTGGCGCAGGCCTTCCAGGGCACGCCCCCCTGGGATCGCGACCTGGACCTGAACTGACCCGCGCTGTCAGTGCAACCTGAATCCGCTATGATCCCCCTCCGTCTTTCACCACCCGGACCTGATTGCCATGTCTTTGTCCATTCCCCGCCTGATCGGCCATCGCGGCGCCGCCCGCCATGCGCCGGAGAATACCCTGTCCGCCATGCGGACCGGGGCCTTGCAGGGCGCGCTTTGGGTGGAGGTGGATGTGAAGATCACACGGGATGGCGTGCCCATCCTGATGCATGACGATGATGTCGACCGGACCAGCGATGGTCACGGCCTGGTCGCCGATATGGATTTCGCCGATATCCGCCGCCTGGACGCCGGGTCGTGGTTCGGGCCGGAATTCAAGGGGGAGCCTGTCCCCACCCTGGCGGAGGCGATCCAGGCCGCAACCCTGCTGGACATCAACCTGAACCTGGAGATCAAGCCCTGTCCGGGGCGTGATGAGCAGACGGCGGGTATCGCCCTGACCATGGCGCTCAGCCTCTGGCCCGCCAACCGGCCACCGCCCCTGATCTCCAGCTTTTCCGTCGCATCCCTGGAAATGGCCAAGATCGTGGCCCCGCAATGGCCGCGCGGATACCTGATGGATGAGGAGCCGGCGGATTGGGAGGCCATTGCCGACCGGCTGGGCGCTGCCACCATCAATGTGGATGCCAGAAAGCAAAGTGCCGATAGCGTCGCCGCCTTCCGCGCGTCCGGCCGGCCGGTTCTGGCCTGGACCGTGAATGAACCAGATCAGGCACGCCGCCTGTTCCAATGGGGCGTGGCGGGGGTTTTCACCGACACGCCCAAGGGGCTTTACCAGGGGCTGACGGGCAAGGGCGGCTGATCCGCTTCCCACCAACGGGGCCTGACTGCCACACATCACACCAACGGTCAAAATCCTTGACCGTTGGTACGGCGGCGACTGCCGCCGCGCGGCCCATGCCGCGTCAGCCAAGCCGCCGGATGGCGGCGCCCGGCGCCTGAGGGCACATGACATCAATCAAACGCGAAGGCATCCATGGCCAGGATGGCCCGGTCGGTGCTGCTGTGCAGCAGCCGGGCCGGTGTGCTAGGCGTGCCCGCCCCCATGGCGCTGTAGAGCGGCCAGAGATGTTCAGGCGTGGGATGATTGCGCAGCGCCTCCGGGGCCAGCCGGTCCCAGGCCAGCAGATCGTCGTACCGACCCTCCAGCAGCGCCCCGCGCATCCAGTCGGCGAAGAGTGTCACCCAGGCCGGTGACGGCGCGCCAGCTTCCTGGCCTCGGAATTCCATCAGATTATGGCTGAAGCTGCCCGACCCCAGGATCAGCACCCCCTCGTCCCGCAGCGGCCGCAGGGCGGCGCCCACGGCGGCATGGTGAGCGGCGGACAGATGCGGTTGCACCGACAGCTGTGTGATGGGGATGTCTGCCTCGGGCCAGGCCAGCGACAGCGGGGTCCAGGCGCCATGGTCCAACCCGCGGTCAGCCACCAGCGCCGGCTCCAGCCCGTTCTGTGCCAGCAGGGCCGCCGCACGTTCCGCCAGGGCCGGCGCACCGGGGGCCGGATAGCGGATGGCATAGAGGGCGGGCGGAAAACCCCGGAAGTCATGGATGGTCGCCGGGCGGGGCGACAGGGACAGGGCGGGCCGTGTCGTCTCCCAATGGGCGGAGACGGCCAGGATTGCCGCCGGCCGGTCCACCAGCGCGCTCAACCCCTTCAGGAAGCGATGGGCGGGCGCGTCGGGTTCCAGGGCCAGCATGGGCGAGCCATGGGAAATAAAGATGGAAGGTAAACGGGCCATCGGGCCACCTGTCTGTCGTGATCGCATCATGGCCCTGCACATGGGCATGGCGGTGACGGCGGGGAAGCCCGATCCTGCATCCAGATCGCAGGCGATGACCAGAAATGCGAAAGGCCGGCTTTGCAGCCGGCCTTTATCGCACTGAACAATGTCGCTTCGACGATTTCACATCCGGGAGGGGATGGTGGGCGCGGGTGGAATCGAACCACCGACCTCTCGCTTATCAGGCGAGTGCTCTAACCCCTGAGCTACGCGCCCCTCTCGTGGAGCGCGGTGATAGAGAGCTGCGGGCCGGGTGTCAAGCGCTTTCGTCCGAAAAAATCATCACCTCGTCTGCGGCACCCGGTGGAAGGGGCAGGACACAGACAGATTCAGGGACGCAGCCGGGCAGCCGCGTTGCCCCTGCCCCGCACTTGGTGTTACCACTGACGAGATAGGATGCCGGAGGGTGCAAGTGCCTATCCGGCCATGGGTTTCGGCCTGTGCAGACAATGCGGGCACCGGGGGCGTGGCAGGTGGCGGTGAAGGGTTGGCGAACGGCATTGTCGGGGGCGGCGCATGCGGACCGCATGCTTCTTCTTGCCCTGTTGGCCGGCGTCATCCTGGGGGCCGTTCTGTTATGGTCGCATGCCAGCGAGCGCATCCGGGCCTTCGAAGCGGCCTTGAACGGACAAATCCGTACCCGCGCCGGGGCGCTTGATGTGCAGATGCGGGTGGCTGTCGGCCATCTGGAGGCGCTGCGACAACGGGCTGAGTTCTTCTATGCCGAATATCCGGCCCCTGAAGATGTGCCCAACAGCAATCTTCTGATGGCTTTCCTCGGCAGCAATCCGCGCGGCGATGCCCGTCAGGGCTATTCCCTGGACCGGCTGCCCCCGCCCTATCTGGTGGACCAGATCGGCAATATCGTTGCCCTGCCTGGCATTGAGGTTGGCGCCAACCCGGTGCTGTCCCGCCCCGACGAGGCCGGGTGGCGGCAGGAGGCGGCGATGGCGGTGCAGCTTCTGCCCCTGCTGGCTGTGACGCAGAAGGTGGTGCCGGAGGCGCGGCGGCTTGTTTATGCGTCCTTGTCGGGCATGCTGGCCATCCATCCCTGGGTGGAAAGCCGGCAAACCGATCTTCTGCCGCAGGTGGGCACGCTGCCGGCCTTCATCAATGCCGCCCCCAGCGCCAACCCGATGGGCGGGCCGGTCTGGACCCTGTCGGGACGCGAAGGCGACTTTCCCGACAGCGCCATGCTGGCCCTGCCCCTGACATTGCAGGGGCGCTATGCCGGGGCGCTGGGCATCGACATTCCGGTCGCGGGCCTGCGTGACGTCATGGGCGCGGTACAGCGGGTGGACAGCATTCTGTTGCTGGTCGACGAGGCGGGTAATGTCATCACCGGTTCGTCGCGTAATCAGGAAAAGCCGCTGCCCCGCACCATCGCGGAAATTCTGCCGCCCGGCACCAGCATGGTGGCCGGCCCCGACGGCATGATCAGCCACGGCTTCTTCAACAGCCATATCGTGGCGATCCCGTTGAAGCAGGCGCCCTGGCGTGTTGTCTATGCCGCCGCCCCCGGCGCCTCGCTTCTGCCCATTCTGATGGATATGCTGATCTCCGTGTCGGGCTTCCTGGCGGCGGTGCTGGTGGTGGTGTTCGTGGCACGGCGGCTGATGCTGCGCGCCCTGGCCGTGCGCGACATAGCGGCGGTGGCCGAGCGCGAAGCGCGGGCCCAAGCGGAATGCGCCCTGGCCGACCTGCGTGCCGCCCATGACGAGCTGGACTTCCTGAATCGGGAAAAGACCCGCTTCTTCTCCTTGATCTCTCATGATCTGCGTGGGCCGTTCAATTCCATGCTGGGCATGACCCAGGAACTGGCCGATCACGCGCCCAAGATGAAGCCGGAGGAAGTGGCGGATTTCGCCCGCACCGTCCATGAAATGGCGCGCAAAGTGTTCGAGCTGCTGGAAAACCTGCTGCAATGGTCGCGGGTGCAGATGTCGGGCACGCCGTTCGCCCCCACCATCTTCCCTATGCGTGAGGTGGTGAGCGATGCCATCCGCGACGTGGCGTCGGCCGCCCAGGGCAAGGAGATCACGATCCTGGACGCCGCCGGCGACCGTTGGGTCCTGGCTGACCGCACGATGATCCTGGCCGTGCTGCGCAATCTGCTGATGAACGCCGTGAAGTTCAGCCACCAGGGCGGCGTGGTGCATGTCACTAGCCGGGCGCTGGGCGATCGGCTGGAAGTGGCCGTGACCGACAAGGGCGTAGGGATGGAGCCGGCCCAACTGGAATTGGCCCTGAAGGGCGGCCCCAAGGCCAGCCGGCCGGGAACGCAGGGCGAAACGGGCACGGGCCTGGGCCTGACGCTGGTCCGCGATCTGGTGCTGCGCCATGGCGGGGAACTGAAACTGGAAAGCACACCCGGTCGGGGCACCATCGCCAGCTTCACGGTCCCGCTTTCCACCGACCCGGCAGAGACACGGCGCCTGATGCAGCGCGCGGCGGATTGATATCTCTCGGTTAGACGCTCAAATCCAGCTTGTCGCCGCGTCCGCGCGGGGGCTGCTGGTTGGTGCGGGCCTCCACGGCGGCGGCTTCATTATCAAAGGCCCGTCCGACAAATGTTCCGCCGGTACCTTCGCGTGACGCCTCGCCCCGCGCCACAGCGGTAGCGGCGCGACGAGTCTGGGTCTCGGTCGGCTTGGCCACCTTCTGCGCCAACAGGCCAGCCGTCGCCAACGCCGCATTGTTCTGCGGGTTGGTCGGGGCCTGCTGCGCGGTGGGCAGCGGCGGCGGCGGTTGTGACGGGATGATCATGTGTTATCAAATCGCCGCTCCGCCGCGGGAGTCAAGGGGCAAGTACGGAATTTTCCTTAACGGAAACGATCATCATCGTATCCAAGGTGAAGCTGCCATCGGCCTCGATGGCGAAATGCTCCTTCACTTCCGCCGCCGCCCCCGCCTGCAAGGACAGCAGGGCCGGGCGGTGGCTGGCCGGTGTGTTGATCCGATCCACCCAGGATTGGAAACCCAGTGGCAGGCGGAAAATCTGTGGCGCCTGAGGCGTCAGGCCGGCACCCGACAGCAGGTCCTGCCATTCGGCCAGGCTGTAATCGCGCACATGGCTGGGGTCGCGCACCATTTCAATGGTCTGAAGATAGGTGTCCAGCAAGGGATCAGCCGGCGCATAGACATCCATCATGATCAAGGTGCCACCGGGCCGCAGCACCCGCGCTGCCTCCGCCATGGCCAGGGCGACATGGCGCCAGTGGTGGGCGCTGTAGCGGCTGACCACCATATCGAAGCTGGCATCGGCAAAGGGCAGCAGTTCCGCCCGGCCCTGATGCGTGGTGATGTTGGGCAACCCGCGCTGCACGGCACCCACCGCCACCGCCGACAGCATGGCGTCGGACAGGTCATAGGCCGTAACCCGACCCGCAAACGGGGCGGCATGGAAGCTGACATGCCCACCACCACAGCCCAGATCCAGCAAATCACCCACAGGGGTGGCCCGCAGCAGCGATTGCAGTGCCGTCAGGTCGGGACCGGCGGCATGGGTGGGGCTGTTGACATAGGCATCGGCACGGGGACCGAACTGCTGTGTGACAAGATCATGCTGGCTGTCGGGTTGGGTACTCATCGCCGGTGCTCCTGTCGTCGGGTGGGGTTCCCACTGCTTAGGCCCCTGCAAAGGGGGGTACAAGATAAGCTTTTATACTGGTATGAATACCCCTATGTTACCGCCTGCCCCACCCTTCCATGATCCCGCCAATGATCCCGCCGCCGATCAGCGCCGTTTGCTGGGCGCTTTCCTGCGGGATCGGCGCGGGCGGCTGGACCCGGCGGCGCTGGGCCTGCCTGTCATGGGCCGCCGCAGGACCGCCGGCCTGCGCCGGGAAGAGGTGGCAGCCGATGCCGGGATCAGCGCCACCTGGCTGACCTGGCTGGAACAGGGGCGCGACATTCAGGCCTCCCCCCAGGCGTTGGACCGGCTGGCCCGCACACTGCGCCTGACGGGGGCGGAGCGGACCTATCTGTTCCAGCTGTCGGGCCGCCGCGACCCGCGACAGCCCGATCCGGTCCAGGATGATGGTACCGGCCACGCCCGGCTGCGCGATGCGGTAGCGGCCATTACGGTGCCGGCCTATGCGCTGGACCACCGTCTGGACCTTCTGGCCTG
>CALRNG020000192.1:0-7181 GCA_943369495.1 Rhizobium sp. Q54 | reverse complement strand
ATGGTAGACGCGCTGGATTTAGGTTCCAGTGTCGAAAGACGTGGGGGTTCAAGTCCCTTCGCCCGCACCACGAGTTTTGAGTTTTGACCCGCAACCCACCGCGGAGGCCGGAAATCCGGCTTGCCCGCGGGAGCTTCGGTCCCTGTAATGGCAGAGGGGGCTGGGGCGAACAGACAGAAGACAGGCATTTCGTCCCATGCAGATCACCGAGACCAGCGCTGAAGGCCTCCGCCGCGACTTCAAGGTCGTCATCACGGCCCAGGATATCGAATCGCGGGTGCAGACCCGGCTGACCGAGGTCGGCAAGACCGTGAAGATCCCGGGCTTCCGTCCCGGCAAGGTCCCGATGCCGATCCTGAAGCAGCGCTATGGCCAGTCGGTCATGGGCGAGGTTCTGGAAGCCGCCGTCAATGATGGCGCCCAGCAGGCCGTCTCCGACAATAACCTGCGCCCGGCCCTGCAGCCCAAGATCGAAGTGCTGAAGTTCGATCCGGGCCAGGACCTGGAATTCGCGGTGCAGGTTGAGCTGCTGCCCGAGATCGAGCCGGCCGACCTGTCCACCGTGGAGATCGACAAGCCGGTGGCCGCCGTCAGCGATGACACCGTGATCGAGGCTCTGGGCCGTCTGTCCAAGGGCCGCCGTACCACGGCAAAGGTCGAGGAAGACCGCGCCGCCGTCACCGGTGACATCCTGCTGATCGATTTCGACGGTTCCGTCGATGGTGAAAAGCGTCCCGGCATGAAGGGCGATGATTATGAGCTGGAGCTGGGCTCCGGTTCCTTCATCCCCGGCTTCGAGGATCAGCTGGTCGGCGTCAAGGCCGGCAGCGATGTCAGCGTCAATGTGTCGTTCCCGGCCGAGTATCACGCTGCCGAGCTGGCCGGTAAGGCCGCTGTGTTCGAGGTCAAGGTCAAGGAAATCCGGTCGGCCAAGGACGCCGAGCTGAATGACGATCTGGCCAAGACCTTCGGCTTCGACGATCTGGAAGCCCTGAAGACCGCCATCAAGGAGCGGACCGAAGGCGAATATGGCCAGACGTCGCGCCTGCGCGCCAAGCGCGCCCTGCTGGACAAGCTGGCCGAACTGCACAGCTTCGACGTTCCGGCCGGCATGGTCGAGATCGAGTTCGAGCAGATCTGGAAGCGCCTGCAGGAAGAGCTGGCCCGCGGTGGTGCGGACGCCGAGGACGAAGGCAAGAGCGAGGACGACCTGAAGGGCGAGTATCGCGACATTGCTGTCCGGCGCGTACGTCTGGGCTTGCTCCTTTCCGAAATCGGTCGCCGTAACAATATCACGGTGACGCGCGAGGAGCTGCAGAAGGCCATGTTCGACGAGGTTCGTCGTTATCCGGGCCAGGAGCAGCAGGTTTTCGAGTTCTTCCAGAAGAACCCGCAGGCCGTTGAAAGCCTCCGCGCGCCGATTTACGAGGATAAGGTTGTCGACTTCATCCTCGGAACCGTTAAGGTGAACGAAGTGAGCGTGTCGGTTGAAGAACTGATGCGCGATCCGGACGAGGATGAGGCAGCGGCCGCCTAAGGCTGTTGTGAAAAGTACCGCGGGGGCCAATCCAGGACCCCGCGGCTTCTGGTTAGGAGCGAAGCAGGGATCATGATTGAACCGCAGATGAACGCGCTGGTTCCCATGGTGGTTGAGCAGACCAACCGCGGCGAACGGGCATACGACATCTACTCCCGCCTCCTGAAGGAACGGATCATCTTTCTGGTCGGTGGCGTGAATGATGCCGTGGCCAGCCTGGTCTGTGCCCAGCTTCTGTTTCTGGAAGCGGAGAATCCGACCAAGGAAATCTCCTTCTACATCAACTCGCCGGGCGGTTACGTGACGGCCGGGTTGGCGATTTATGACACGATGCAGTATATCCGCTGCTCCGTGGCGACCATCTGCATGGGCCAGGCCTCTTCCATGGGTGCCTTGCTGCTGGCCGGCGGGGCCAAGGGCAAGCGCTTCTCGCTGCCCAATAGCCGAATCATGATCCACCAGCCTTCGGGCGGTGCGCAGGGTCAGGCGGCGGACATCGAGATTCAGGCTCAGGAAATCCTGCGGCTGCGCGAGAATCTCAATGAGATTTTCGTGAAGCACACGGGCCAGAGCCTGGATGTCATTGAAAAGGCTGTGGAACGTGACAAGTTCATGAGCCCGGACGAGGCCAAGGCTTTCGGTATCATCGACGAGGTGATCGCCGGTCGTCCGGGTGGTCTCACCCAGGTGGCGTGACGCGGAAGCGGCGGCGAACAAGTATATATTGATCCCGCCGCTTCGGGTGTTGTTGAATAGGTGTGAGAGGGCGTCATTGTCAGCCCTGGGGTTCCGCCTCCCGGCATCGGGATGGACCGGGAACCGGTGAAGACAAGGGCGCCCCTGAAGCAGGCATCCCTGCCAAGGGATGTTGGGGCGTATCGGTCGGAGGCCAGCCGGGCCACCTTCCATGCGCCATCCGGTGATGTACGGAGCGCAAATGACCAAGTCGACCGGCGGCGACAGCAAGAATACCCTCTACTGCTCTTTCTGCGGAAAGAGCCAGCACGAGGTGCGCAAGCTCATTGCCGGCCCCACCGTGTTCATCTGCGATGAATGCGTCGAGCTGTGCATGGACATCATCCGCGAGGAAAACAAGACCACGTTGGTGAAGTCCCGCGACGGTGTGCCGTCCCCGCGCGATATCAGCACGGTGCTGGATGATTATGTGATCGGTCAGGAGCATGCCAAACGCGTGCTGTCCGTGGCCGTGCATAATCATTACAAGCGCCTGGCCCATGGCGCGAAGCACAATGATGTGGAACTGGCCAAGTCCAACATCCTGCTGGTCGGCCCGACCGGTTCGGGCAAGACGCTGCTGGCCCAGACGCTGGCCCGCATCATCGACGTGCCCTTCACCATGGCCGACGCCACGACCCTGACCGAGGCCGGTTACGTGGGCGAGGATGTCGAGAACATCATTCTGAAGCTGCTTCAGTCGGCTGATTACAATGTCGAGCGGGCGCAGCGCGGTATCGTCTATATCGACGAGGTCGACAAGATCAGCCGCAAGTCGGACAACCCGTCCATCACGCGCGACGTGTCGGGTGAGGGCGTGCAGCAGGCCCTGCTGAAGATCATGGAAGGCACTGTTGCCTCCGTGCCGCCGCAAGGCGGGCGCAAGCATCCGCAGCAGGAATTCTTGCAGGTGGACACGACCAACATCCTGTTCATCTGCGGTGGCGCCTTCGCCGGCCTGGAAAAGATCATCGCGGCCCGTGGCAAGGGCACCTCCATCGGCTTTGGCGCCGATGTGCGTGGCCCGGACGAGCGGCGCATGGGCGATGTGCTGCGCGAGGTCGAGCCTGAGGATCTGCTGAAGTTCGGCCTGATTCCGGAGTTTGTGGGCCGTCTGCCCGTCCTGGCGACGCTGCACGATCTGGACGAGACGGCGCTGATCGAGATTCTGTCCAAGCCCAAGAACGCGTTGGTCAAGCAGTACCAGCGGCTGTTTGAGATGGAAGACGTGAAGCTCACCGTGCATGAGGAGGCCTTGCGCTCCATCGCCAAGCGGGCGATTGAGCGTAAGACGGGTGCCCGTGGTTTGCGCTCCATCATGGAGAGCATCCTGCTCGACCCCATGTACGACCTGCCCGGTTTGCAAGGCGTGGAAGAGATCGTGGTGAATAAGGAAGTAGTGGAAGGGCGCGGCAAGCCGCTCTACATCTACTCCGACCGGGCCAGCCAGGTGGCACCCGGCGCGTGAGTCTTTTGTGTTCCCTGAGGCACCGTGCCTGCGGTCGCCGGCCTCCAAACCGTCAACAGACAAACTCTCGGCGGTTTGGTATCAGATGAAGAGGGCGGTCCCGTCAGGGGCCGCCCTTTTTCTTTTGTATCCGCTGGGTACGGGAATTGACGCACCTCCACTGTTCGAACTTCCAAATTGCCTGTGCGGCTTTGCACTGTGATAGTGCCGCATCCGATAAGCGGGCTGAACAGGCCTGCACCGATGGCAAGGGAGTGAGACAATGGACATCAAGGGCGTATCCGCGATCATCAGCGGCGGTGGTTCCGGCCTGGGTGCGGCGACGGCGCGGGCGCTGGCCGCGGGTGGAGCCAAGGTGGCGCTGCTGGATGTCAATCTCGACGCGGCCAACGCGGTCGCGACGGAGATCGGTGGCATTGCGGTCAAGTGCGATGTGACCAGCGCCGACAGTGCCCAGGCTGCCATTGCTGCTGCGGCTGCTGCCCACGGTCCCGCCCGCATCGCCGTCAATTGCGCCGGCATCGCGCCGCCGGCCAAGATCGTGGGCCGTGACGGTCCGCACGATCTGGACCTGTTCCGCAAGGTGATCGAGGTCAACCTGATCGGCACCTTCAACATGCTGCGTCTGGCCGCCGCCGGCATGCAGGGGCTGGAGCCGGTGACCGCCGACGGGGAGCGGGGCGTGATCATCAACACCGCGTCGGTCGCGGCCTTTGACGGGCAGATCGGGCAGGCGGCCTATGGTGCGTCCAAGGGCGGCGTGCATGCCCTGACCCTGCCGGCCGCCCGCGAACTGGCCCGCAGCGGCATCCGTGTCGTCACCATCGCGCCGGGCATCTTTCTGACCCCGATGATGCTTGGCCTACCGCAAGACGCACAGGACAGTTTGGGCAAACAGGTGCCGTTCCCGTCCCGTCTGGGCAAGCCGGAAGAATATGCCTCGCTGGCCCTGCATATCGTCGCCAACAGCATGATCAATGGCGAGACCATCCGTCTTGACGGCGCCATCCGCATGGCACCGAAGTAACCCTTGGCGAAGGGGCTGGTTGCTAACGACCCGCCGGCCCGTTGAGGATATCGGCCATCCGAACGGGTTCCACGTCCAGCTTCAGCCTTGACACTGTCACCCCGCCGCCAGCCCAGCCAACGCTGTCGGGCTGGCGCGTCAGCAGCATGCGGAAGGCGGGGCGGCTGGCCGGGGCGGCGGCGTCGAAGGCAAGGCCGGTGGCAGTACCCTGCCGGCTTTCCAGCACCTGCGCCATCAGCCGCCCGAATTGCCAGGGGGCCAGAATGTCCCCGGTTGCCAGGGTGGAAGGCAGTTCCGGATCGGGTTCGAAACCGGGGCTGCTGGGCGTGATGATCTGCCCCGCGCGGTGCGACGCGGGCGTGATGGTAAGGCTGGTCAGGTCCAGCCGGTCACCGTCGCGCAGCAGGGAGACGGTGATGCCCTTCTGCGCGAAGGGCCAGCCGGGGCGGCGGGTGGCGGCGCGCGTGTCAATCAGCACGACGCCACTGACCCCCACCACCTCCGCCTGTTGGCGCTCACGGATGATGATGGCGGTGTTTTCGTCCACGCCCAAGCCGCGCGTGTAGCCGGCGGCATCCATGGCGACCAGGGTGCGGGCGAAGCGGCCGCGCGCCAGGAAATGCTGATCCACGAACCAGTCGGGGCCAATGAAGCCCAGGCCCGGACCCAGCGTACGGCCCGCGATGGGACCGGCGGCCAGCAGATCCAGGGTTTCGGGCGCGTCCTTGATCATGGTGGCGGACATGATGGCGGCCCCGGCGGAAGAGCCGCCGATGACGGCACCGTTCGAATGCGCTGTGCGGATGGCGGCCAGCAGCGGGGTGTCGGACCCGTCGGGGCGCAGCAGGGCCGCCGTGTAGCGCGACTGATCCCCGCCCACCAGGAAGAAGCCGCCGGCAGTGCGGGCGCGATCGATCCAGACGGGGTCGGTCACAATGTCCGCCGCAGGCCGGTCAAAGCCCTTTTCGGCCAGCGGCAGCAGGATGGCATTGGCGCCCAGGCCGCGCAGATGCTCCACAATGCGCCCGCCGCTGCCCACGGGATCGCCGCTGCCGGTGGGCAGGACCAGGATCGCGGCCCCCTTGCCGCCCGCCAGGTCCACCAGCCGGGTCCAGCCGGGATTATCCAGCTTGAAATCCCCCCCTGCGATGAGCAGCGATCCTTTCACCGGTTCCGCCAGCGCGGGCAGGGACGTGGCCAGCAAGGCAAACAGACACAGGACAAGGCGGCGCATGGGCATATCCGGTCACAGGCGGTGAAAAGAAAAGGCGGTCTTGCGGGAATTCTGCCCCTCCCGCAAGACCGCATCAGCGCTCAACCGCCAGATCAGAAGACCAGACGGGTGCGCAGATAGTAGGACCGGCCGATGGAAGAGGCCGGGCGGCTGAGTTCGCCTAGGAAAGGCTCTTTGTTGGTCAGGTTGTTGACACCGGCGGTCACCCGCACCTCTTCGGTCACCTGATAGCTGACCGAGGCGTCATGCACCCAGGCAGCCGGGGCATAGGACTGCACGAACGTGGATGCGGTTTCCGTTTCCACGCTGGGCAGGGTCTGTTTGGACTGCCAGAAACCGTACCAGCTGATGGTCAGGTCATCCACGTTCCAGCTCAAGGACGGGTTCAGGCTCCATTCCGGATTGAACCGTTCGCCCAGGCTGTTATTGGCGGCGACGCTGTTGCTGGGCGACTGGAAGGTACGGTTCTTATCGGTCCAGGTACCGGTCAGACCAAAGGTCAGGCGACCAGCGTCTTCCATGCCCACATCTTCCAGGTCCAGCGGATAGACGACGTCGAAATCGACACCCGCCGCTTCGAAGCGGGCGAAGTTGACCACCGTCTGGTTCAACGAATTGACCGCCAGGAATGTCGGCGAGTTGGTGGTGCGGTTACGGCTAACCTGGGTGCAGAACGGATTGTCCCGGCTGGCCGCGTCATAGCAGGCGTTCAGGATGTTCTGGCCCGACACGGTGCTGATCGCGTCTTCGATCTCGATGTTCCAGTAATCGACGGCGATGGACAGGCCCGGCGCGAAGGACGGGGTCAACACAACACCGGCGGTATAGCTGGTGGAGGTTTCCGGATCCAGGTTCAGGTTGCCACCGGTGAAGCCCGGCACGCGGGCGGTGCGGGTGTCCAGCCAGCCGGCGGGGATACCATCGGCGGCGCAATTGGCCCGGCGGTTGGCGGGGTTGGAACCGGTGCCGATCTGGCCGGCATCACAGGGATCGACGACCGTAAACAGGGTCGACGAACGCGGCTGGAACAGTTCCAGGATGTTGGGTGCGCGGATGGTCTTGGAATAGCCACCGCGCGCCCGGACACCGGCCACCGGCGCATAGACGCCGCCGACCTTCCAGGTATTCACGCCACCCACGGTGCTGTAATCGCCATAGCGATAGGCCGCATCCACCGACA
>CALRNG020000191.1:0-7193 GCA_943369495.1 Rhizobium sp. Q54 | reverse complement strand
CCCCCTTGCTCATGGAGCGGCAGGAGACCCTGTCGCCCAAGACCAACCCCTATTTCCTGCATGCCGACGTCATGTATTTCCTGGCGTTGCGCGGCGATCGGGTGGTGGGCCGCATCTCTGCCCAGATTGACCGGTCTGGTCTGGACATTCGCAAGGATGCCACCGGCCATTTCGGCCTTTTGGCGGCAGAGGATGATCAGGCGGTGATTGATGCGCTGTTCGCGGCTGCCGCCGATTGGCTGCGCGCGAAGGGCATGGTCCGCATGGTTGGGCCGTTCAACCTGTCGATCAATGAGGAGACGGGCCTGCTGGTCGATGGCTGGGACCGGCCGCCCATGCTGATGATGGGCCATGACCTGGCCTATCTCGGTCCCCGGATTGAGGCGGCGGGCCTGACCAAGGCCAAGGATGTCTACGCCTACCTCTATCACATCGAACAGGAGCTGCCGGCGGGCGTGCGGCAGATGATCGACCGTCCTTTGCCGTCGAACCTGCGTCTGCGCATGCTGGACATGAAGCGGTATGAGGAGGATCTGGGCCACGTCACCAGCATCTTCAACAAAGCCTGGTCCGGTAACTGGGGCTTCGTGCCTTTGTCAGAGGCCGAGACCAAGCAGATGGCCAAATCGCTGAAACTGCTGATCAATCCCAAACTGGCCTGGATCGCGGAGGTGGATGAGAAGCCGGTGGCCTTCGGCGTCTGCCTGCCCAACCTGAACGAGGCCATTGCCGACCTGGGCGGCAAGCTGTTCCCGTTCGGCATCGTCAAGATGCTCTGGCGGTTGAAGGTGCGCGGCGTGAAGACGGCGCGGGTCCCCCTGATGGGCGTGCGGCGCAATGTTGGCGGCTGGTTGCAGGCCATTCTGCCCTTCCTGGTGGTTGACCGCATGCGCCTGGAAGCGCGCAAGCTGGGCTATGAGCGGATTGAGCTGTCCTGGATCCTGGAAGATAACCGGCCCATGCGCCGCGTGATCGAGGCCATCGGGTCCGAACGGTACAAGACCTACCGGCTTTACGAGCGCGCATTGTGAGTGCGATGGCGACCCTGGTCCTGGCGGGATCGCGGGGGCCGGAGGACCCGGTGGCGACGCTGATGGGTGTCAGCCATAAGGCCTTCGCCCCCATCGCCGGCGTACCCATGCTGGTGCGTGTGGTGCGGGCCCTGACGGCGTCACCCGGCGTCGGCATGATCCATATCGCCATCGAGCGGCCGGAACTGGTGGAACAGCACCCGGAACTGGGTCTGCTGCTGGCTGGTGGGCGCATCGGTCTGCTGCCGGCGGAGGGCAGCCCCAGCCGCACCGTGTCGGCGGCCCTGGACCGGCTGGGCACGCCCCTGTTCGTGACCACGGCAGACCATGCGCTGCTGCGCCCGGAATGGGTGGACCATTTCCTGACGCATCTGCCCGACGGGACCGATGTCTGTGTCGGTCTGGCGCGTGATCATGTCATTCAGGCGGCGGTGCCGGAAACCAAGCGCACCTATCTGCGCTTTGCCGATGGTGCCTTTTCCGGCTGCAACATGTTCGCCTTCCGCACCCCGGCATCCGCCGGCGTGGCGCGGACCTGGCGGCAGGTGGAGGCGCAGCGCAAGCATCCGCTGCGCATGATCCGCCTGTTGGGGCCGATGTCGATCCTGCGTTTCCTGCTGGGCCGTCTGACCCTGACCGCTGCACTCGCCCGGCTGGGCCGGATCACAGGCGCCAGGGCCGGGGTCGTGGAAATGCCCTTCGGTCTGGCCGCCGTTGATGTGGACAAGGCGGCGGATGTGGAACTGGCCGAACGGTTGCTGTCGGTTTAAACCCAGGCGGCACTGCTGGCGACCGGGTTGCTGATCAGGCTTTCCACCACCGACAGGCCCTTCTCCAGCTGACTGGCATGGTCCACGCCCATCAGGCAGATGCGTACCGCATTCTGCACCTCGCCCTTGCCGGGGCTGAACCCGTCGGCAGAGGTGATCTTCACCCCGCGTTCCAGCGCGCCGCGCACCAGCTCCTCCCGCCGCACATTTTCCGGTAGCGGCAGCCAGAGATGGGTGACGGCGGGGTCAGAGGCGGACAGGTCCAGCCCAGACAATACCGACCGGGCCAGCGCCTGACGTTCGGCCACCAGGGTCCGGCGGCGCTGGGCGATCAGTACCGCTTCGCCACTGTCGATCAGTTCTGCGGCAACCACCACGCCCAGATGGGCGGGGGCCAGGACGGTCGCGCGCAAGGTGGTGGCCAGCCGGTCGAACAACGGGCGCGGTCCGATGACGTAACCGGTGCGCAGGCCGGGGAACAGCGATTTGGACAGGCTGCTGATATAAAGCGTGACGTCGGGACCCAGGCTGTACAGCGTCGGCGGGGCCGGCTGTTTCAGGAAACCATAGACATCATCCTCAATGATCATCAGCCCGATACGCCGCGCCACATCGATCAGCGCACGGCGCCGTTCCAGCGGCAGGGTGGCTGTTGTCGGGTTCTGCAGCGTCGGCATGCAGTAAAGCGCATGGGCGCCGTGGGTGCGGGCCGCCTGTTCCACGGCGTCGGGCAGCAGGCCATGGGCGTCCATGGCCACCGGCACCAGCCGCAGACCCAGATGCAGCGCCACGGCCCGCAGCCCGGTATAGGTGAGCTGCTCGACCAGCAGCGTGTCACCCGGCCGGGTGACGGCGGACAGGGCCGTCAGCATGGCACCCTGGCCGCCCACGGCCAGCAGCACCTGCTCGGGCGCCACATGCATGTTGGCACTGTCGGCCAGCCAATCGGCGATGGCGGCGCGCAGGCGCGGGTGACCCAGCGGCGTCTGATAGGACATCAGTGCCACCAGATCGGGGCGTTGTGCCACGGCCTGGGTGGCGGCGGTCAGGGCCGGCGCGTCGGGCCACAGCGCGGTGGCATTCACTGACAGGTCGATCAGCCCGACATTGATCTCCATCAAGGTGCCACCGGACTCCGTCACCGGTTCGGTCAGGCGGCGGGGATCGCGCACGAAGGTGCCGCGCCCGACCTCACCCCCGATCAGCCCCTGGCGCTCCGCCTCCTGATAGGCCCGCGTGATGGTGCCCACGGTCACTTTCAGGTCCCAGGCCAGATCACGATGGGTGGGCAGCCGGGTGCCAGGCGGCAGGGTGCCATTGGCAATATCCTCCGCCAGGGCCGCCGCGATGGCGCGGTAAAGCGGGCCGGGCCGGTGGGTGATGGCGGGCTGCCAACGGACGGTGGCGGGCTGATTCATGGCACGCATCCTTCCCCTAAACGCGGATTGTCCCCCTTGTCCCGCATGGGAGCCAGTGGAAATCCGTACATTGACGATGCATTGTCTCCAAAATATCCAGGATGGGCGGCGGGATCAATCCGGCAAAAACGCGATGCAGGGTGACAATTTCCGCAGAATGATGGTGACATTCCGTATTGTCACCATGACATGGAGGGCGTGATG
This sequence comes from Rhizobium sp. Q54, assembly GCA_943369495.1. Lineage (GTDB taxonomy): Bacteria > Pseudomonadota > Alphaproteobacteria > Azospirillales > Azospirillaceae > Niveispirillum. The sequence goes on along the minus strand of CALRNG020000191.1, from coordinate 3,770 downwards.
GAGAACAGCTTGATCGAGACGCTGCTGGCGCTCGCGGCCTATTGCGTGGCCATGTCCGTGACGCCGGGTCCCAATAACATGATCCTGGCGGCCAGTGGTGCCACCTTCGGCTTTCGCCGGACCGTGCCCAACATGCTGGGCATCATTGTCGGTTTCGGGTCGCTGCTGCTGCTGGCCGGCGTAGGGGGAGAGGCCCTGATGCGCGCCGTGCCTGTGCTGGAACCGATCCTGAAATATGCCGGCGTAGCTTATATGCTGTACCTGTCCTGGAAGATCGGCACCGCAGGCCGGCCGGAGGCGGGGTCGCGCGCCCAGCCCCTGACCTTCCTTCAGGCAGCCGCCTTTCAGTTCATCAACCCCAAGGGCCTGGCTATGGCCCTGTCGGTCCATGCCATCTACCGGATGCCGCAGTTGGGGGAGTTTGGCAGCATTGTCACCATCACGGGCATCTTCCTGGTGGTCGGCATGCCCTGGACCCTGGTCTGGGTCCTGTTCGGGCAGGCGATGGGAAGCTGGCTGCGCGAAGGCCTGCGTCTGCGCCTGTTCAATGGCGCCCTAGGCTTGGCCACAGCGGCCAGCGCCTTGCTGCTGTTGCTTTGACCGATCTTGTGATGGATACAATTTCACGATTGCACCCCTATTGTCCTGATTGTACCTAATGATTGTGCCGCTCATGTGCGGCGTTTCCCTTGCGACAGGGACAATCATGGATGAACTTTCCCTGATCCGGGATGCCGACAGCCGTGCCGCCACTTATCTGGCGGGCGTTGCGGGGCGCCGGGTCTTTCCCGATCAAGCGGCGCTGGGCGCCCTGACCGCCTTTGCGGAGCCGCTCCCGCGCCGGGGCCGCCCGGCGGCGGAGACGCTGGCCCTGCTGGATGATATCGGCGGTCCAGCGACGGTGACCAGCAATGGTCCCCGCTATTTCGGCTTTGTCATCGGGGCCACACTGCCCGTTGCCGCCGCGGCGGAGCGGCTGGTGCTGGCCTGGGACCAATGCGCCTCCTCCTACGATAACACGCCGGTCGCCGCCGTGCTGGAGAAGCAGGCGGGCGACTGGCTGCTGGAGGCGCTGGACCTGCCCCGTGAAGCAGCGGTCGGGTTCGGCACGTCGGCCACGGCCTGTGGCCTTGCCTGTCTGGCGGCGGCGCGGCGGTCACTGCTGGCGCGCAAGGGCTGGGATTTCGATCGGCAGGGCCTGGCCGGATCGCCGCCCATCCGGGTGGTCGTGTCAGAGACGGTGCATATAACCGTGCGCAAGGCGTTGCGGGTGCTGGGCTTCGGTCTGGACAATCTGATCATCGCGCCGACCGACGGTTTTGGTCGCATCGACCCTGACCGTCTGCCGCCCCTGGATGACAGCACTATCCTGTGCCTGCAGGCCGGCGAAGTGAATATGGGCGAATTCGACCCCTTCATCCCGCTGATCCGGGCGGCGCGCGGGGCGGGCGCCTGGGTGCATGTCGATGGTGCCTTTGGCCTGTGGGCGCGGCTGTCATCGGATTCCATGCGCCTGACCGCCGGGGTGGAGGGGGCGGACAGTTGGACCACTGATGGCCATAAATGGCTGAACACTCCCTATGACGGCGCCATCGCCATCTGCCGCGACGGCCACGCCCTGGCCGCCGCCATGAACAGCGATGCCGCCTATGCCACTGCCGACCCGTTCGCCCAGAAGAACCTGACGCTGGAATTTTCCCGCCGGGCGCGGGGCATTGCCATCTGGGCGGCGCTGCGCACGCTGGGCGTGGAGGGTATCGCGGCGATGGTAGACCGCCACCGCGCCCTGGCCCGCCGTCTGGCCGATGGGTTGCGCGCCACGGGCTTTGAGGTGGTGAACCGCGTTGTCCTTAACCAGGTGCTGATCCGGGTGACGGGCGATAGCGACGATGGCGCCCATTTGATCCGTATCCGCAAGGCGGCAGAGGCATCGGGGGAGATCTGGTTCGGTCCCACCGTCTGGCGCGGCAGACCCGCTGCCCGCCTGTCCATTTCCAGCTGGCGGACGGGCGAGGCGGAGATTGATCACGCCATCGCCGTCCTGGCGCATCTGCGCGAAACTGTTTGAATCACTTTCCTGCCCCTCACTGGCCGGCGCCCACGTCCGTGGGCTTGGCTCACGCGCCACGTGGCGCGCGGCGGCAGTCGCCGCCGTACTGACGGCCGAGAATTTTGGCCGCCGGTATTACTTTAAAGGAACTGACCATGCGCCTGCCGCTCTATCAGGTCGATGCCTTCACCGACACGCTGTTCGGGGGCAATCCCGCCGCCGTGGTGCCGCTGGAAAGCTGGCTGCCCGACCCGGTGATGCAATCCATCGCGGTTGAGAACAATCTGGCCGAAACCGCCTTCATCCTGCGCGATGGCGAAGGGTGGTTCGTGCGCTGGTTCACGCCCGCCAACGAGATCGACCTGTGTGGCCACGCCACGCTGGCATCGGCCTTTGTCATCAAGAACTTCATTGATCCCGATGTTAGCGAGATCCGGTTCCGCACCAAGGTGGCGGGCGACTTGGCGGTGCTGATTACCGACGGGCTTTACACGCTGGATTTCCCGACACGCGCACCACAGAGCATCGATATCCATCCCGACCTGATCCGGGGCCTGGGCGGTCCGCCGCCGGAACTGGTGCAGGCGGCCCGTGACTGGCTCGTCGTCTACAAGGACGCGGCCACCGTCCGCGCCCTATCCCCGGATTTCGCCCTGCTGAACGGGGTCGGGCGCATGACCATTGTCACGGCGCCGGGGGATGAGCCGGGGGTGGATTTCGTCTCCCGCTTCTTCGCCCCCATGGATGGCATTCCGGAGGACCCCGTCACCGGCTCCGCCCATTGCACCCTGATCCCCTATTGGGCGGAACGGCTGGGCAAGACGGTGCTGGAGGCCCGCCAGGTATCGGCGCGCGGCGGCACGCTGCATTGCCGCCTGTTGGGCGACCGCGTCCATATCGCAGGGCGCGCCGTTCTGTTCCTGGAAGGCACCATCCATCTTTGATCCAACGGCTGCGCTGAAGGCTGCATTCAAATGCCCACCATTGCCATCATCTGCTTCGACGGTTTCACCGACATTGATGTCTTCCTGCCCTGGGACCTGTTCAATCGACCGATCCAGGCCGGTTTGAAAGACGGGGCCGACTGGCGCGTGCGCCTGCTGGGCACGGCGGACCATCATGTCTCCCGCACCGGCCTGTCCATCGCCATGCAGGGGCGGGTGGAGGAGGCGGCGCAGGCGGATGCCGTGATGTTCGCCAGCGGCCATGTCACCCGTGCGCTGCATCGGGACCCTGCCTATCTGGCGCGGTTCGCGGGTCTGGACCCGACGCGGCAATTATTGACGGCGCAATGCAGCGGATCGCTGATCCTGGGGGCGCTCGGCCATCTGCGCGGACGCCGCGCCACCACCTATGCCGCACCCGACGCCATCGTGCGGCTGGCGGAGCTGGGGGCGACCTATGTCAGTGAGGGGCTGGTAGTCGATGGTCCGGTGGCGACGGCGGCCGGCTGTCTGGCCAATGCCGATCTGGTCGGCTGGATCGTGACCCGGCTGGCGGGGCCGGAACTGGCTGCCGCCGTGCTGGCCGAAGTGGCGCCCAATGTCGATCGGGAGGCGGCGTGATGGCAACCGATCTGCTGCCGGTACCGCTGCCCGTGCTGGGCGGCTTCGCGGCACTTTGCCTTGGCATGGTGCTGACGCCCGGCCCCAATATGGCCTATCTTGTCTCCCGCTCCATCTGTCAGGGGCGGGGGGCGGGTCTGATCTCCCTGGCGGGG
>CALRNG020000190.1:0-7205 GCA_943369495.1 Rhizobium sp. Q54 | reverse complement strand
TCGGGACCTGGTTCTACCGGATCACGACCAACCTGTGCCTGGACCGGACGCGCCGAACGCCTATGGCACCGCTGGAGGTGGCGGGCGACCCTGTCGATCCCGGCATGGACCAGGAACGGTCGCTGTCCGATCAGCGCACAAGGCAGGCTGTGGCGGCGGCGGTTGCTGATCTGCCGGAAAGGCTGCGGGCGGCGGTAACACTGACCTATGATGGCGGCCTGTCGAACGCGGAGGCCGCCAAGGCGCTGGATGTCAGCGTCAAAGCCCTGGAAAGCCTGCTGGTCCGCGCCCGCCGGGTATTGCGGGAAAAGCTGGCGGGATGGGGCGCATGATGAACATCTGTTGTGAACGGACCGGCCAAAGGTGGCTGCCATGACGAAACGCGAATTCCTTGACCTTCTGGACCGGTACGGGGCGGAGCCGTCACGCTGGCCCGCCCCGTTGCGTCTTGCCGCCGACCGGGCGCTGGCGCTGGACGCGGAACTGCGCAGCCTGCTGGCGGCAGAACAGGTGCTGGAGGCGGCATTGGCCGATCTGCCGGCCATGGGCGCCAGCCCGGACCTGCGCCGCGCCATCCTGGACATCCCACTGGATCACCCGCGCCCCATCGCCGCCCCGTCGCTGGTACAGTTGCTGCTGACCGGTTGGCGCCGCTGGACCGCCGGCATGGCGACGGTGACGGCGGCGGGCGTGATCGGCTTTGTCCTGGGTTATGGTCAGCTGGTGCCCCTGCCCACGGCGACGGCGGGGGAACAGGTGGCGGGGGAGGATTTGGTCTCCATGCTGGGTGACACACCCTATCTCGATACCGCCGACGCGGAGACTGCGGAATGAAACGCTCCACCCTGATCCTGTCCATCCTGCTGGTCCTGTCGGCAGCCGGCAATCTGGCCGTGCTGGGCATCTTTACCGGACATTGGCTGCGTGGCAGCGGCGGCAGTGGCGGCGGCGGACCGCCCAGCAATGTGGAACGGCTGATGGGTCTGGTGCCAGAGCCGTTGCGGCGGGAGATCGATCAGGGCATGCGCCCGAAGGACGAAGAGGTGAAGGCGCAGATGGAGGCCTTCCGGGCCGCCCGCCGCGCCGTCACGGAAAGCCTGCGTCAGCGCCCCTTCGATGCCGCCGCCGCCGAAGTGGCGCTGGCCGACCTGCGGCAGGTGACAGGCCGGGCGCAGGAACGTTTGCACCGGACCATCGTTGAGCGGATGGCGGCAGCGCAAGCCGCCGGCACCCTGCCCCCGCCACCGCATCGCGGGAACCGGGGCAAGCCGGAGAAGGACGGGCCGCCCCATCCGCCGCCGCCACCGCCGGGGAATTGATCACCCACACCTGATCGGAGGGATTGACCATGGTGATGACCACCGCGCCGGGCGCCCTGGCAGCGCATGCATTGGCACGCTTCGGCTTCGGTGCCGGACCGGGGGACCTGGACACGGTCAGAACCGATCCACGCGGCTGGGTCGAAAGCCAACTTACCCCCCGCCCCTTGCCCGCCCTTCTGGCCGGCCATCAGGGTTCCGCACCCCGCGTGGCCGACATGGCCGCCGCCCGCAAGGCCAAGGGGGAGGTGGAGGAGATGGCCCGCAAGCAGGCACGCGAGCGATACCGCGACGACATCGTCCTGCGCACCCGTCTGGCCATCGGCAGCGACGCGCCCTTCCAGGAACGGCTGGTGCAGTTCTGGTCGAACCATTTCACGGTCTCAACCCAACGCCCCGTGATCGCGCCGCTGGGACTGGCCTATGAGATGGAGGCCATCCGGCCCCATATCCTGGGCCATTTCCGCGACATGGCCCGAGCGTGCATCCTGCATCCGGCCATGCTGATCTATCTGGACAATGCCCAATCCATCGGGCCGGACAGCCAGGCCGGGCAGAAGCGTGACAGGGGTCTGAACGAGAATCTGGGGCGCGAGGCGCTGGAACTGCATCTGCTGGGCGTTGATGGCGGTTACCATCAGGATGATGTGCGCGCCATGGCCCTGGTCCTGACCGGCTGGACCCTTGATGAAGAGCGCGGCATCGCCAGCTTCAATGCACGCCGCCACCAGCCGGGTGAGAAGGTTCTGATGGGTCAGCGCATCCCGGAAAGCGGGATATCGGAAGCCGCCGCCGCCATTGACATGCTGTGCGCCCATCCGGCCACGGCCACCCATGTGGCCCAGAAGCTGGCCCGGCATTTCATCGCCGATGATCCACCACCCGCCGCCGTCGAGGCGTTGGCCAAGAGCTTCCGTGACAGTCACGGTGACCTTGCCCAGGTGACGCGCACATTAGTCAGGATGGAGGCGGCCTGGGCACAGCCCCTGGCCAAGATGCGTAGCCCCAATGATTTCATCACGGCCACCCTGCGCGGCACAGCCGTGGAGATGCCGGACGACCGGCTGGTCAATGCCATGAAACTGCTGGGGCAGATGCCCTTTGCGGCACCCTCGCCCGCCGGCTGGCCCGACAAGGCCGCCGATTGGACGGGGCCGGACGCCATCCTGCGGCGCATCGACTGGTCACTGGCCTTCGGTCAGCGGGTGGGACCCAAACTCGACGCAAGCAGCCTTGTCCATACAGCCCTTGGCGATCTGGCCGATGACGGGCTGCGTCAGGCGGTCGCCCGCGCGCCCAGCCCCGCAGAGGCGCTGGGACTGGTCCTGTCTTCGCCCGCCTTTCAACGGAGGTGATCATGATGCTGCATCGTCGTCATTTCATCGCCACCGCCGGCGCCGCCGGCCTGCTGTCGACAACCGCTCCGCGCCTGTCGCTGGCAGCGGCAGGCACCGACCGGCGCCTGGTGCTGATCGTGCTGCGCGGGGCCATGGATGGGCTGGGTGCCGTTGTACCCTATGCCGACCCGGACTATCGCTCGGTACGCGGCGCGCTGGCGCTGGCCGAACCGGGGCAGGAAGGTGGGGTACTGGACCTGGATGGCCGTTTCGGCCTGCACCCCGCCCTGGCACCCCTGTATGAATGGTGGGGGCAGAAGCAGATGCTGGCCGTCCATGCCATCGCCACCCCCTATCGCGACCGCAGCCATTTCGATGCCCAGGATCTGCTGGATACCGGCGGTGTCCGGGCCGGTGATGACAGCGGCTGGCTGAACCGGGCGCTGGCCCGGCTGGATGGCGGGGGCAAGGGGCTGGGCCTGTCGCTTGGCCAGGGGGTGCCGCTGGTCCTGCGCGGCTCGGTGCCGGTGGCCAGCTGGGCGCCATCGCCCCTGCCGGAACCGACCATGGATTTCATGGACCGGGTGGCGGGCCTGTACAGCAATGATCCCGTGCTGGGTCCGGCCCTGATGGCAGGTCTGGGTGTGGCCGATATGGCCAATGGCATGGATGGCAACAAGAGGCGGGATGGTGGCAAGGATCGGCTGGTCCTGGCCGAAACGGCGGGGCGCATGTTGTCGGACCCCACCGGTCCGCGCATCGCCACCCTGGAACTGCCCGGCTGGGACACCCATGTCGGCCAAGGTACGGTACAGGGCCGGTTGGCCAACGCCCTGGGTCAGCTGGCCGAAACCATGGTGACCCTGCGGACCAGCATGTCGGGCGTATGGGATCAGACATTGATCGCCGTCGTCACCGAATTCGGGCGCACCATCCGCCCCAACGGCACCGGCGGCACCGACCATGGTACGGCGGGCGTGGCCCTGCTGGCTGGCGGCGCGTTGAACGGGGGCCGGGTGCTGGGCGAATGGCCGACCTTGCGCGATGACAAGCTCTATGAAGGCCGCGACCTGGCTCCCACTACCGACATGCGCGCGCTGCTGAAGGGCGTGCTGGCGGGTCATTTGGGCCTGTCGGAAGGGGATATCGACCGCTACGTCTTCCCGGATGCCAGATCCGTGCGTGCCTTGCCGGAACTGGTGAGGGCGTAAACGCCCTCACCAGTTCCTCTCCTACACCATGGCCCACCCAGCCCGCGTCAGTGGCAGCCGGGTGATCGGCTTTCCGGTCAATGCAAACAGGGCATTGGCGATAGCGGGCGCGATGGACGGAACCCCTTCCTCTCCCACCCCGCCGGCGGCGGTATTGTTGCCAATGACCAGCACCTCCATGGGCGGCACCTGCGCCAGGGTGGCCAGCGGGTAACTGTCAAAGTTCGACTGTTCGACCCTCCCGTCCTTCAAGGTGATCTCCCCCGCCAGGGCCGCCGACAGGCCGAAGATGGTGCCGCCCATCATCTGCGATTCCACTGCCTTGGGGTTGGCCGTCACACCGGGATCAATGGCGGCCCAGATGCGATGCAGGCGGAACGTGCCCGGCGCCGGGATGGACAGTTCGACCACATGGCCCGAGATGGAATTGTTGGCTTCGCCCATCGCAAAGCCAAGCGCATGTCCGTCAGGCAATTGCCGCCCCCACCCTGCCGACTCGGCCAGCCGGTTCAGGAAGGTCAAGGCACGGTCCTTGCCCACCAGCAGCCGGCGGCGATAGGCAACAGGGTCGATCCCCAGATGGCGGGCGGCCTGATCCAGCGTTGTTTCCATGAACATGCCGTTCTGCGATGCACCAACCGACCGCCAGAACCCGACCGGAATACCATTGTCAACACGGGTCCAGGTCAGGTGCAGGGCCGGGATCGTATAGGATTGGCGCACTACGCCCATGCCAACCGACCAGTCACCCACCGACCTGCCGACCGCGAAGATCATGCGCGTATGTTCCAGCAGCGATGGGTTGGCATAATCACAGCGCAGGCCCATGGGAAGCCCGTCCGCGCCCAGCGCCAGCCGCAACCGTGCCGCCGTGGCAGGCCGGAAATATCCGGCCCGCATATCGGTCTCGCGCGGCCAGATCATCTTGATCGGTGCGGTGATGCCGTCGGCGGCCAGGGCCTGGGCCAGCTGTGCTGCCTGTAACGCGAAGTCATGTTCCAAGCGACGACCAAAGCCGCCGCCGACCGGCAAGCCATTGACGATCACCTGATCCGGTTCCAGACCCAGCAGCTTGGCCACACCGTCCTTCGTATCGCTTTGCGACTGGGTCGACAGCCAGATCTCTGCTGACCCCAGTCGCAGTTGGATGGTGCAATGCAGCGGCTCCATCGCGGCATGGGCCAAGAACGGTACTTCATACAATGTATCCACGACATGGGCGGCACCGGCCAGCGCCTGGGCCGTGGCGGTGACGTTAGTGCCCTGCATCTCCGTCATGGGGAAGCTGTAGCCCTGGCCCGCCATGGCGGCATCCCGCATCTGCCGTGACAGGCCGTCGCTATCGATCCCGGCATTCGGGCCCGGTCCCCATTGCGGCGACAGAGCGGCCAGCCCCTTGGCGGCGGGCCAATAGCCTTCGCCGACCACGGCCAGCGCGCCGGGCAGACCAACAACCTTGCGCACCCCGCGCACCGCCAGGGCCGGTGCCTCGTCCACGGACAGCAAGGTGCCGCCAAAGGTAGGGGCGTGCGTCACCACCGCCGTCAGCATGCCGGGCAGGCGCACATCAAGGCCATAGACGGTACTGCCATCCACCTTGGCTGGAATATCCAGACGCGGCAGCGACTGGCCCAGCACCTTCCAATCGGTGCGCGGTGTCAGCTTCGGCTCCGCCGGCGGCGACAGTTTGACGGCATCGGCCAGCAGCTCGGTATAGGGCAGTGACCGACCGGTTGACGCGTGGAATGCCTGGGCATCGCGCATCACCACCTGATCTACGGGCACACCAAACCGGGCCGCCGCCGCTTCGGCCAGCATCTGCCGCGCCCCTGCCGCCGCCAGACGCAGCGGGCGCAGGTTGGTGCGCAGGCCGATACTGCTATAGACGGCATATTTCTTGTTGCCCGCGTTGTGGAAGGCCTTTTCCACGGGCGCCATTTCCACACGCACAGACGTGAAGGGAACCGCCAGCTCCTCCGCCACCGCCTGCGCCAGACCGGTATGTGTTCCCTGGCCGATATCGCTGATATTGCTGAGTGCGGTTACAACCCCGTCGGGTGCAACGCGTACCCAGGGGCCGAAGCCCGGTGCCGCCGTGCCCAGCGCCGGCAGCACCCCGAAGCCCAGGGTCAACCCCGTTCCCGCCGACAGCGACAGGAAACCACGGCGCGACAAGTCCATCTTGTCCATCATTGCCTCCCTTGTCTCAGGCCGCGATGCCGGCGGCCGCCTTGATGGCGGCGCGCACACGCGGATAGGTGCCGCAACGGCACAGGTTGGTGATGGCGGCGTCGATATCGGCGTCGCTGGGCTTGGGATTTTCCTTCAGCAAGGCCACGGCGGCCATGATCATGCCCGACTGGCAGTAACCGCATTGCGGCACCTGCCCCTCAATCCAGGCGCGCTGTACCGCGTGGCTGCGGTCGGGCGACAGGGCCTCGATGGTCGTTACCAACTGGCCGGCACAGGCCTCCACCGGCATGGCGCAGGAGCGGACGGCCTGCCCGTCAATATGAACCGTACAGGCCCCGCATTGCCCGATGCCGCAGCCATATTTGGTGCCCGTTAGGCCCAGATTGTCCCGCAGCGCCCATAGCAGGGGTGTATCGGGATCGATATCCAGCGGATGGTCATGTCCGTTGATTTTCAGGGTGAGTGTCATGGATCGCTGCCCAATGTTCTCTTTGGTCGATGGTTCTTCACCACGCCCCTTGTTACGGGCCAATAGGGATAACCCTGCGCCATCGGCGAAAACAAAAGTGCGACCGGCTGGCACATCTTGCCATCCGGGGGCGGGATCGGCTTATCATCGACAGCCCTTTCAGGATCGCTGCCGCATGACAAAGACGCCCCCCGCCGCCGATGCCGTCGCCCAGTGGACGGACGTCTATTTCCAGCGCACCCGCGCCATCGTGGAGAAATTCGGCGAGCAGACGGTGACATATGCCGTGTTCATGCGCCGTCCCGTGGTGTTCGCGCCGCGTCTGGCGCTGGACTGGCTGCGCTCGGTCGCGGCGGAACGCGGCTTCACCCCCACGATCCAGCTGAATTACGAGGAGACGAAATGGGTGGGGGCGGGTGAGCCCATGATGTGGATCACCGGGCCGTTCAGCCAAATGGCGGAGCTGGAGACCCTGTTTCTGATGAAGCTGGGCCCCGCCTGCGTGGCCGCCTACAACGCCTATATGATGTGCGCCGGCCTGCCCAAGGTGGCGTTCCTGGCCATGGATGCCCGCCATTGCGCCGGTACGGAGATGGCGGAAATCATGGCCTATGCAGCCTCGGTCGGCTCATCCCGTGCCCGGCGACGCGACGGGGCCGTGGGCTTCATCGGTAAT